>JBBDNV010000204.1:0-47042 GCA_040877415.1 Pirellulales bacterium | reverse complement strand
CCGCCGACCGCCAGGCGACCGTACAGCGCCGGATCGCCTTCCCAGGGGGTCAGGCAGCCGTAGCGCAATCGCGCGATTCGGGCCGACTCGGGATCGACTCCGTCCAAGTAATCGAGCACCGCGCGGATCGACGTGAACACGCTGTACAAATCCAGGCCGTAAAAGGCCACGCGCTTCTCGGGATCGTCGATCGACAGGTTGTGCTCGCGGAGCCACTCCACGAATTCCAGCACTTCGCGGTTGCGCCACATCCAGGTGGGAAACCGGGAAAAAGCCTGCCAGCGATGGCCGTCGACCGGCTCCAAACGGCGGACGTACTGGTCGACGCGGGCGGCATCCGGCCAGTCGGCTTCGACGGCGACGAAGCGGAATCCCCGGCGGGTAATCAATTCCTTCGTGATCTCGGCGCGCATGCGGTAAAACTCGGACGTGCCGTGGGTCGCCTCGCCGACGAGCACCAGGGTGCTGTCGCCGATCCGCTCGACAAGCGCGCCAAAATCGGCTCTCTCGATTTCCTGGAGCGGCTCGGCCGTCTCGCGAATCAGCTCCGCGACCACCTCCGGCGAGCTGGGCGGCCGGCGAGGAGAGAAAATTTGCTCGGCTTCGGCTTCCTCTTCCTCCCACCCGCCCGCGCCCACCAGCGGCACGAACCGGACGTCGCACAGTTCCTCGCGGTGATAATCGTTCCGGCCGGTCCGGGTCACGCGAACGAGGCTTTGCAGGGTCTTTTCTTCGCCGACGGGAATGACCAACCGCCCGCCGATGGCCAATTGATCCAACAGCGGCCGAGGCACTTCGGGCCCACCGGCGGCGACGACGATCGCGTCATAGGGCGCGTGTTGCGGCCAGCCAAGCGTACCGTCGCCGTGCAGGAGATGGACGTTCGTGAACCCTTGTTCGCGCAGTCGTCGGTCGGCCTGGTCCGCCAATTCGGCATGCCGCTCGACCGTGTAGACTTCCCGCGCGATTCGAGCGAGTATCGCGGCCGCGTAGCCCGAGCCGGTGCCGACTTCGAGAACGCGATCCTGGGGCTTTAGCTGGAGCGCTTCGGTCATCAGGGCCACGATATAGGGCTGCGAGATCGTTTGCCCTTTTTCGATCGGCAACGCCCGATCGAGGTAGGCGAACTCTGCCAATTCGGGCGGCAGAAACGCCTCGCGCGGAACCGACTCGATGGCCGCCAGCACCGCCGGGTCGGAAACACCGCGGCCGCGGATTTGACGCTCGACCAACTGTTGGCGCTGTTCGGAAAACGTGATCACGGCTCAACTCCTCCCGCTGCGCTTCCCGCGTATCCGGCCCGTTTACACGACTGTCAACTCGAAGTCGGATTCAGCGGAAACACCGAATCGACGAGTCGCTGTCGGAGTTGGGCAACTTCGAGCATGCTCAAATCCTTGTTCACGGTGGCTCGCAGATGCTTGGCGGCCTGCCGGCCCAGCGTCCCGTGCAAGACCCCCAAGAAGTGCGGAGGCGCCACCAGCACGAGGTAGTCGAATTCTCGGCCGGCGGTGGCCTTCTCCAGATATTCGGCCAGGTGCTGGGCGAAGCGCTGGGCCTCGGCTTCCTTCGGCGTGGTATGGGGCTCCATGGCCGTGTGCCGAGCACCGGGGGCCTTGCTTCTTTGTTGCATCTTTCCGGGAGGAGAAGAAGGCCGAATGTCGCTGGACATTTGCCGCCCTTCGGGATGTTCGAATTCCTTCACGAGCGACCAATCGTCCTCCCGCAGTTCCGCGGAGAACAGCTTGGCTCTGCTGGCGTCGCTCACCAAAATCCAGGTCGTCATGGTCAAGAACCCTCCTTCTCGCTAAGGTTGCAAGTCGCGCGCCCAACACGGCGGTGCGCGGGGCCGGCAGTCGACATTCGCCGCCTATGGCCCAAGATCACCTTGCCGCCACGCGGCGGCACGACCCCTGTGCGCATCGCTTGTGTGCTGCCATGCACACGGGCGGTCTGATTCGCACACCGATTTCCGGCGGCCGGCTTGGATTGGTCGCTGCGCCTCTCATAGGAGCATCCGTGGATGCCGATTTCCGCGGGGCCGCTTCGGCACCATGTTTGCAAGTGTGGTGTGCCGTGGCGTTTGACGCAAGTGATGGGGTTCAAAACGGTTTTGCTGCGCACGCACGGGCGGCATATCAACTCCGAACCAACGGGCAGAATTCGACGTACTAATCATGGAGGGAGCAAAGGGTTGGCTTGGTCCGGCGTTGCTGGCCTGTCTTCTGGCAAGGGAGGTGCGGAAAATGTGTCAAAACGGATTGGTAAGGGAGCCTCGCGGCCGAGAGTGAGGTTCGCGAGTACGTGGTGAAGTGGTCCAAGTGACCCTTCACATCCTGCCATCGGGGAGCGAGCGACTCACAGCCCACGAGGCTCGGGGGAAGGACGAGAGCGACCGCCGAAAAGGGCGGTTTTTTTACGCGCCGCCGCCGGCGACCGCGAGGAATTCCGTGGCTTCGTGCTGGCGCGCGACCGGCGTGGGAGCAATAATAAGAGGCTGCCCTTTCCGTCACCGCCGCCGGGAATACGTTTCGTGGATGCCCTCGACGCGTTCAAAGCGATCGGCATGTCGCTCGGTCTTGGGCTGCTGGTCGGCTTGCAGCGCGAACACGCCGCGTCGCAAATCGCCGGCATTCGCACGTTCGCGCTGGTGACCTTGCTGGGCACGATCATGGCCATGCTCGGAGAGCCTTATGGAGGCTGGCTGGTGGCCGTCGGCGCGCTGTGCGTGGCCGTGCTTCTGTTTGTCGCAAACCTGGCGAAAATGCGCCGCGGGCTCAACGAGCCGGGGCTCACGACGGAAGTCGCCGCCATGGTCATGTACGGCGTGGGCGCCTACCTGGTGCTCGGCGACGCCAGCGTGGCGGTGCTTGTCGGGGGCATTGTGGCGGTTCTGCTGCAACTCAAGCAGCCGATGCACTCGTTCGTCAGCCAAATGGGCGCCGACGACATCCGCATCATCATGCAGTTTGTGCTGTTGGCGCTCGTGATTCTGCCGGTCTTGCCGAACGAGAGCTACGGTCCGTTCGAGGCCTTCAATCCGCACGAAATATGGCTGATGGTCGTGCTCATCGTCGGACTTAGCGTGGCGGGGTACATTGTCTATAAATTCTTTGGGCAGGATGCCGGTACCGTGCTGGGCGGAGTGTTGGGAGGGCTTGTTTCCAGCACGGCCACAACGGTCAGCTACGCGCGCCGCACAAGCCGGCAGCCGCCCGCCGTGGGACAGGCGGCGCTGGTGATCGCCATTGCCTCGGCGATTGCCGTCGGGCGGGTGATTGTCGAGGTCGGCGTCGCGGCCGCGCCGATTGTTCGCTATGTCGCGCCGCCCCTGGCCGTGATGTTTTTGTGGATGCTGGCACTGTCGGCTGTGGTCTACCGGTTTGACCGACCCGGCAAGGCCGAATTGCCTCCGCCCAAGAATCCCGCGGAATTGAGAATGGCCCTGATCTTCGGCGCCATGTACGCCGCGATCAAGCTGGCAGTCGCGGCCACGCAGCACTATTTCGGCGATTCCGCGCTGTACGCGGTGGCGGGCATCTCGGGCTTAACGGATCTGGATGCCATCACGCTATCGACGGCAAAGCTTGTCGAAGAGCATCGCCTCGCCAGCGACCTCGGCTGGCGGCTGATTCTCGTTGCCGCGCTGGCCAACCTGGCATTCAAAGGCGGAATTGCCGTGATCCTCGGCCATCGCCACCTGGCCCTGCGCACGCTGGTCGTTTTCGGGGCAGCGATCGCCGGCGGAAGCCTGATCCTGCGGTTTTGGCCCTCTGAGCTGGTGAATCAATGGATCGATCAAGTGCTGTCCGCGCGGGCTTGAGCCCGATTGATGGTGACGCAGGACTGGCCTAACAGATTCTTGGCAAGGGCGCGCCGGCCGGCTCATCGAGCGGCAGATATCGGCCCAAGCCGCGCTGGATGAGCACCGGCGAAAGGCCCTTCTTTTGAGCACGTCCGATGAGTGCCGCATGGCGGGCCGTGGGCACCGAGCGTAGCGCGTGGGCGGCGGCGGCCCCAAAGCCCTCGCGCACGGCCACTACCATCGTGCCCTCGTTGGCCACGCAGAGTGGCTCCAGGCCCAACAGCTCACAGACGCCGCGGACTTCGGGAGTTACGGGTATGCTCTCCTCTTCGACGGCCAGAGTGCAATCGCAGCTTGCGGCCCATTCGTGCAAGACGGCCGCCACGCCCCCGCGGGTCGCATCGCGCAGGGCGACGACGGGCACTTCTGAGCGGCGCAGCGCCTCGACAGCCGGCACGAGCGACGCGCAATCGCTCGTGGGGCACGGCTCGAGCTCCAATTGTTCGCGGGCCACCATCACGGCCATTCCGTGTTGACCGATTGGGCCCGTCACCAGGAGCTCGTCGCCACACTGCAAACCGGCGGGGCCGACAAATCGTGGTGAAACGAGCACGCCAACGCCGGCCGTATTGATGAACAGGCCGTCGGCCGCGCCACGGGGCACCACCTTGGTGTCGCCGGTCACGACGGAAACTTCCGCCTCGCTTGCCGCCATTCGAATGCTCTGGAGCACCGCATCGAGAATCTCAAGATCGAGACCTTCTTCGATGATCAGCGCCAGGCTGATCCAAAGCGGCCGCGCGCCTGTAACCGCCAAGTCGTTGACCGTGCCAAAGACGCAGAGCTTGCCGATGTCTCCGCCGGGGAAGAACAGGGGCGAGACGACAAAACTGTCGGTCGTAAACACGACCTCGCCCGCGAGCTGAGAAAGAACGGCGGCGTCACCGCCAGCTTGCAGCCCGACGCCGCCAATGGCGGGAAAAATCCGTTCGTGGAGCAGTCGTCGCATCAGCCGGCCGCCTTCGCCGTGCGCCAACGTGATGCGCTCGCGGTCGGTCGCCGACAACGCAGGACAGCTCAGCGATGACGGATGATTGTTCATGGTCGGGGTGCCCCGTGGAGCGTTTGAGTGCCGCCATATCGGTAGTACGCCGCGCAGGCGCCTTCGGACGAAACCATCGGGGCGCCCAGCGGGCGATCGGGCGTACACAGCATGCCAAAGCTCGCGCACGCCGTCGGTTTGATGCGGCCCGCCAGCACGTCGCCGCTGCGGCACTGGGTCGTGTCGAGAACGGGCAAACTCGCGGGGCCGAAGCGCAGAAGCGCGTCGAACCGTCTGAACTCCGCGCGCAATCGCAGCCCGCCCTGCGGAATGACGCCGAAGCCGCGCCACGCGCGGTCGCAGACCTCGAAAACGTCGGACACCAACCGCTGCGCCGTCGGATTTCCCGAATTGCGAGCGGTGCGGCTGTAACAGTTGGCTACTTGGGGCCGATCGGATTCCAACAGGCGCACGCATTTCAGGATTCCCTGCAACAAGTCCACCGGCTCAAACCCCGTGACGACGACCGGCGTTCGATAGCGGTCGACCAGCGGCGCGTACTCTTCGCAGCCGGTCACCGCGCAAACGTGCCCCGCGGCGAGAAATCCCTGCACGCGGCAGTCCTCCGAAGCGGCAATCGCCTCCATGGCGGGCAAAACGCGCACGTGAGCCACCAGCAAGCTGAAGTTTTCCAACCCCCGAGCGGCCGCCTGCCGTACGGCAAGCGCCGTCGTGGGCGTCGTGGTTTCAAAACCGACGGCAAAGAAGACAACTTGCATCTCGGGATGGCGACGGGCCAGTTCGACGGCATCCACGGGCGAGTACACCGGCCGCACATGGCCGCCGGCAGCTCGCGCGTCCAACAAGCTGCCGCGGCTGCCCGGCACGCGCAGCATGTCGCCAAAGCTGGCCAGCATCGTGCCCCCTCGCAGGCTCAGCTCGCGGGCGAAGTCGATGGCCTCCAGCGGCGTCACGCACACCGGGCAACCCGGCCCGTGGATCAACTCCACCACACCCTCCAGCTCGGCGTCAATGCCGTGCCGCAAGAGCGAATGGGTCTGACCGCCGCAGACCTCCATCAATGTCCAGGGCCGCCGCGCCGCTCGGCGGATTTCGGCCAACAAGCGGCGGGCCGCCTTGGGATCGCGGAATTCGTCCAAAAACTTCATGGCGTCATCTCCTGCCGACCCGGCGGCGGCCATTCGGCCAGGTCGGGCAGACTGGCCAATTCCGCGAGCACGCGTGCCGCTTCGTCGGCATCGAGAATCGCGATGGCCACGCCGGCGTGCACCACGACGTAGTCGCCCAAACGCGCCTGGGGCACGCAGGCCATATGACACGGGCGCGTCACGCCCCCGAATTCAATCTCGGCCACGGCGAGCAGTGGATCCGTGTCGACCCACCGCACCACTTTGCCTGGAATCGCTAAACACATGGTCGCCAACCTCCGGCGATGCGAGCCGCACAAATCGCGAGTTGTCCGGCCGCCAGGCCGCCATCGCCGGTGGGAATGATTCCCGGCGTGGCCACTCGACTGCGCTTGTGCCGCTCGACAACGAATTCCGTCAAGACTTTGTTGTGGAAGCATCCGCCGCACAGCACGACGGGTAATTTGGGAAAACATTCGGCGACCGCGGCGATGCCGGCGGCCAAGGCGCGATGAAAACGGATCGCGATGGCGCCGGGCGAAAGTCCCGCGGACCGATCTTCGAGCACGCCGCCGACGAGCGGTCGCCAATCGAGCAGGGCCGGCTCGCCGGCCGACAAAGGCAACGGATATTCTCCGTCGAAGGCGGACTCACAAGCGGCTTCGAGCCGCATGGCCGGCTGGCCTTCGAACTCGGAGACTGTGGCGTCAAGGGCCAATGCCGCGATGCCGTCGAAGAGCCGGCCGGCACTCGATGTGATTGGCCACAGTCGTGGTTTGCGAAGCAACCGCGCGAGATGCTCGACCTCTTGAGGAGGTATGCCCGAGAACCGCAATTTCGCGGCTTGCTCCGGACCAACGGCCTCGTGCACGAGCGACACCGCCACGCGCCACGGCTCGCGCACGGCCATTTCACCGCCGGGCAACGTGAACGGTCGCAGGCACGCGGCGCGACGATAGTCCGTGGCGGTTGCGATCAGGAGCTCGCCGCCCCAAATCGTGCCGTCCGGTCCGAACCCCGTTCCATCCCAGGCAATTCCCAGGACTTCGCGATCGAGCCAGCCGTGTTCGAGCAGGGCGGCCGCCACGTGCGCGTGATGGTGCTCGACGGCCATCGTGGGAAGCGATTGGCCGGCCGCCCAGCGCGTGGAAAAGTAGTCGGGATGCCGGTCGCAAATGAGCCATTCGGGCCTGGCGCCATAGAGTCGGCACATCGCCTCAATATGGTCGAGATAACGAGTCCGGGCGGATTCCGTTTCCAAATCGCCGACATGGGGTCCGAGCACCGACTGCGCGCCGTTGCTCAGTGCGATCGCCGCTTTCTGATGGCCGCCCAGGGCCAGCATCGGCCGGGTTTTCAGATCCAACGGCAGCGGCGCCAGGCCGCGTGCCAAGCGCACCGTGGCCGGACGACCCGCGATCAGGCGAACGACGCTGTCGTCGATGGGACGAATGATCGGGCGGTCGTGATCCAGACACACGTCGGCGACGCCCTGCAATTCGCGCTGGGCCGCGCCGTCTTCGAACGCCAGCGGATCGCCCTCCAGGTTGCCGCTGGTCACCACGAGCGGGCGGTCGAAGCGAAGGGCAAGCTCAAAGTGCAAAGGCGTGCCCGGCAACATCACTCCGACAGTGTCCAGGCCTTCGGTCACTTCCTTAGCCACCCCTGACGGGTTTCTCGACTTTACTACAACAATCGGGTTTGCGGGGCTGCTCAGGCTTTGACGCTCCCGATGTTCGATGATCGCCAATCGGCGAGCCGCTTCGAGATCCGCGACCATGACGGCCAACGGTTTGCCGAAGCGGCCCTTGCGGCGGCGCAATTCGCGCACGGCATCAGCCCTAGTGGCATCGACGATCAATTGATACCCCCCGACGCCGCGGGCGGCCAGGATGCGTCCGCCGCGCAATGCAACGACGGCGGCCTGCAAAGCGGCTTCGCCGCGGGCGACGACGCGGCCGTCGCTTCTGCTTAGCCACCATTGTGGGCCGCACTCGGGACAGCCATTGGTCTGTGAATGAAACCTCCGATCGGCCGGCCCGATGTACTCCCGGGCACACCGAGAGCAGGGGACAAAGTGTTTCATTGCCGTCGCGGCCCGGTCGTACGGCATCGAATCGATGAGCGAATAGCGCGGACCGCACTCGGCGCAGGTCGTAAAGGCGTAGCCGTGGCGACGGTTGTCAACGGCGGTCACGTCGGCGAGACACCGTCGGCAAACGGCGACGTCGGGCGGCACACGCGCGACGAGCGGGCCGTCGGACGTGCTTGATTCGATCCGAAAGGCCGTCGCTCCGATTGACGCGGCGGGTTGGTCTGCCCGCGATTCAACCCGGGCGCCCGCGGGCAGGCGGCCGGCCAGTTGCTGTTGGAACGAAGCCACGGCCGCGGCTGGTCCTTCGACGTGGATGGTCACGCCGTCCGACGAATTGCCCACGCTGCCGACAAGCTCTGATTCCTGCGCCAGCCGCGCGATGGCGGGCCGCACGCCGAGTCCCTGCACGCGTCCGCGCAACAGGATCCGCAACGCCGTCGTTGGTCGCTCGGCGAATCGGCGCGGTGGATCACGCGCGTCACGATTGTGAGTTAGCAGTTTGGACATGCGTGCTTAACAGCCTATGCCGCTCGGCATCCAGATAGTTGCACCACTCGTCGATCCCCGCGGCTTGCAGGGCCGACACCGGCCATACCCAAAGGTCCGGCTGAATGCTCCGAGCGTCGTCGGTCGCCGCGCGAATCGAGAACGGCACGTGCGGCAACAAGTCGATTTTGCTGATCAACAAGGCCTGGCTGGTGCGGAAGGCCTTGGGATACTTGGCGGGCTTGTCGTCGCCCTCGGTCGTGCTCAACACGACGACGCGAAGGTGCTCGCCCAGGTCGTGGGACGACGGACACACCAGGTTGCCGACGTTTTCGATGAACAGGAAGTCCCATTCGCCGGCCGGCAGAGCGGCAAGCCCCCGTTCCACCAGCGAGAGTTCCAAGTGACACGCGCCGCCGGTCGTAAGCTGCACCGTGGGCACGAGCGGCGCCAATCGCTGCGCGTCGCGGTCGGTGGCGATGTCGCCGACAAGCACCGCCATCCGCCGTCTGGGGCCCCAATGAATGGCCGTGGCCGCCAGCAGGCTGGTCTTGCCCGAGCCGGGCGAAGAAAGCACGTTGACTACCAGCGTGCCGCGGCGCGTCATGGCGCCGCGAAACTCCTCAGCCTGTGCCCGGGCCGGCGCCGACACGTCGCGCTGGATCGTGATGACTCGTCTCATACGGCCGCTCCTTCCTCGGCGTCGTCCAACACGATGCTGTCGAGCATGACGCCGTCGCCGGAAACCGCTTCGGTCTGTGTTCCCCCGCACCTCGGGCAGCGAAAGCAAAAACGCACGGGTTCAAACTCGATTTTGCACGTCCGACAGTGGGCCACGAGCGGCACCTCCTCGATTTCGAGCGCCGCACCGTCGAGCGCCGCCTCGCCACGCAATTGATTCCAGGCCGAGGTCACAAGCGCCGGCTCCACGCATGCAAGCGGGCCGACCTGCACACGGACTTGCCGTACGACGCCGCCACCGTTGGCCGCGACCAAGTGACCAACCTGCGCCATCAACGACCGCACCAGCGACGTTTCATGCATGCAAGAGAACCCGAAAAATACGATTCGCAACCGTCGGTATGGCCGCCGCCGCGCCGCTCGACAGCGATTGCAGCGTTCCACCCGACTCGATTCCCACTCCCCAAATTCGAACCCGCGGCGGCAAGCGACCGAGCCTTTCGGCAAGGGCCAACACGGCGGGCAGCGCAAGGTCGTGACTGCCGCTAAAGGAAGCCCGGTCAATCTGTCGGGCCGGCCACGGCCAGCAATACACCGAACCGGCGGCTGCCTCACTCAACAGCGCATCGCAAACATCCAAGGTATCAATTCCTTCCAGCCAGTCGAGCAGCTCCACCGGCGTACGAGCACACCGCACCACGAGGGATTCACCCGCCAGCTCGGCGACGCGCCTCGCGATCACCCATCCCACGCGGTCGTCACCGTGCGGGCTGCCTATGCCGACCAATAGCGATCGAGCGCTCATGATCCGCGTTCCATCGTGACTTTGAGAAAGTGTGCGGAGCAACTGATGCAAGGATCGTACGAACGCACCAGGCGCTCGCAGGCCTGCGCGACTTGCTCGTCGGGCTGGGCCACGACGGCCGGCAGGTAGTGCAAGAGATCGTCCTCGATCTGGCTTTGATTCTGCGACGTGGGCGGCACGATGTTGGCGACCGTCACCAATCCGTTCTCATCCACGCCGTACCGATGATACAGCAGGCCGCGGGGCGCTTCGGTGGCCGCCGCGCCCACGGCTTTCCGGTATTGGTACTTCATGCGCGCGACCTTGACAGGGCGATAATCCTTAAGGATGGACAACGCCTCTTCGTACGCCTGCACGATTTCGATGCTGCGGGCGATGATGCTCTTGAATGGATTGCGGCACGGATGCTCCAGCCGCACCTCGTCGGCCAATCGGCGGGCCGTGGGCAGCAACTGCTCCCGGTTGAGATTCATGCGCGAAAGCGGCCCCAAAAAGTACGTCCGTCCGGTATCCAGCCGCACCGCCTGCAAGGCCGTGGAATGCGGGACTTGTCGTTCGCGGAAATGCTGCTCGAATTGGGCCGCGTCGAGAGCCAGGCCGTCGCTGGCGCGGATCCGGCCTTCGCACATGGCATACTCGTCGGGATGCGAGACGGCCACGAAATCGTACGGCCGTTCGAACCGCGGAAAGTCGAAGCCGGCTACCCAACGGGTGGCTTCGACGGCAGCCTCGAGGCCCCACTCGAAATCGGGCACGAGGGTCGCCAATTCCTCGCGCCGCGGGATCCTGTAGAATCCGCCAACCGCGACATTGATCGGATGCACCGCTCGGCCGCCCAGCACGTCTAACAATTGGTTGCCATGCTTCTTGAGTCGCAAGCCGCGATTCACAAGGTCGGGATGATCCTTTGCCAGCGCCAGCGAGCTGTCGTAGCCCAAAAAGTCCGGCACGTGCAGCAAATGCACGTGCAGGGCATGGCTTTCGATCCATTCGCCGCAATACAAGAGTCGCCGCAGCCGGCGCAATTCTCCCGTCACTTGCACGCCGAGCGCGGCCTCCAAGGCATGCGCGGAGCTCATTTGATAGGCGACCGGACAAATGCCGCAAATACGCGCGGTAATGTCGGGCACGTCTTCCAGCGCGCGGCCACGCAATAGCGCCTCGAACAAGCGCGGCGATTCGTAGATGTTGAGCTGCACCTCCTCGATCTGCCCGTTGCGCAAGCGGATCCCCAGCGCCGCCTCGCCCTCGACGCGGGTCATCGCTGCGACGCGAATGGTGCGGACGTCGCTCATGCGCGCGGGTCACTTAATCCTTGTCGGACGCGAGCCGGTCGCTTTCGGCCCGGAACTCGGGGGCGTAGCCGTTGAAGCTGTTGCGGAGGCTCTCGACCAACGTCTCGCGCGGCACGCCGGTCGCTTGCAACTGTCCGGTAAGGCTCGCCAGGTTCGGTTGCTGACAGGGCCCAAAACATCCGTAGCAGCCGCGATTGTAGCTGGGACAGATGGCGCCGCAGCCATCGTGGGTCACCGGTCCCAAACAAGCAATGCCCTGCGCCACCATGACGCAGACCGTGCCGCGCCGCTTGCACTCCAGGCAAACGCTGTGCACCGGGGTCCGCGGGCGACGACCCGCCAACAAGGAAATGAGAACCTCCAGCAACTGGCGCTTGTTGATCGGGCAGCCGCGCAGCTCGAAGTCGACGGGCACGTGGTTGGAGATGGCCGTGGACGTGGCGAGCGAGTGAATGTATTCGGGCGATGCATAGACAGCCTTGAGGAACTCGGCCGAGTCGCCCCAATTGCGCAGCGCCTGGATTCCGCCGGCGGTGGCGCAGGCGCCAACGGTCACCAGGAATTTCGCGTCACGGCGGACCCGCCGAATGCGCTCGGCATCTTGGGGCGTGGTGATGGAGCCTTCCACCAGGGCCACATCGTACGGCCCCGGCTCGATGCGGCTGGTGGCTTCGAGAAAATAAACCACTTCGAGCTTACCGGCCAACGCCAGCAACTCGTCCTCCAGCGCCAGCAGCGAGAGCTGGCAACCGTCGCACGAGGCAAACTTGAACACGGCCAGCCGGGGCGTGCGCATCAGAGTGCCTCCACGTCGAGAAACGGCTCAATCTTGTCGTAACGAAAGATCGGCCCGTCCTTGCAGACGAACGCCGGGCCGAGCAGGCAATGGCCGCACAGGCCGACGGCGCATTGCATGTTGCGCTCCACCGCAACCCAAATCTGATCTTTGCGCAATCCGCGTCCCAAGGCGCTGCGCACCGTGTAGCGCATCATCACTTCCGGCCCGCAGATGAGCAGCACCGAGTTGCCGGGCGAGAACGGTCGCAATCGATCGACTAAAAGGGGCACAACGCCGACGTTGCCCGACCAGCCGGGCTGGGAGCGATCAACCGTGGTTTGCACGACCAGGCCCTGGCTGATCCAATTGTCGAATTCGCGCATGTATAGCAGCGTGTCGGGCGTTCGCGCACCGTACAAGAGCGTCGAGCGGCCAAACCGTTTTCCTGCCCGCAGCAACCCGTCGAGCGCGGGGCGCAAAGGCGCCAGACCAATGCCGCCGGCGACCACGACAACGTCGGCGCCCTCGGACTCTGCCAGCGGCCAGGCTGAACCGTAAGGGCCTCGCAGTCCCAGTGCACCGCCGATCCCCAAGCCAGCCAAGGCGCGCGTTACGTTGCCGGCTACGCGGATGGTATGGTCCCACGTGCCGCCACGCTTGCCGCCGCTCAGGCTGATCGCAATTTCGCCGACGCCCGGCAAGTAAAGCATGTTGAATTGGCCGGGCAGAAATTGATACTGCGCATTGAGCGAAGCGTCGCGGAACCGCAGGTGATAGGTTGCCACGCCGGGCAGCTCGGGAGTCATGCTGGCGATCTCGGCGCTTTGCGCCAACCACGGATTCTCGGCAATCGCGCACGATGCTTGGGCGCTCACGTCGGGTTCTCCCGGATGGCGGCCACCTCCTCGGTCAGGTCGATGCCGACCGGGCACCAGGTAATGCATCGGCCGCAGCCGACGCAACCGGAAACGTCGAACTGGTCGATCCAAGAGGCCAGCTTGTGCGTCAGCCATTGGCGGTAGCGGGAACGAATCTGATCGCGCACGACGCCGCCATTCATGTAGCTGAAGTCCCAGTTGAAGCAGGTGTCCCATTGGCGGACGCGATCCACGTGGCTCACGTCCAGATCGCTGACCTCCTTGACGGAACTGCAAAAACACGTTGGGCAAACCATCGTGCAGTTGGTGCAAGACAGACACCGCGCAGCGACCTGGGACCAGCGCGGATGTTCCAGATTGCCCAGCAGCAAGTCGCGGATGTCGGTCGTATCGAGTCGCTTGGTAATCTGGTCAACGGCCTGCCGTCGCGCGGCTTCGGCCTGTTTCCGATCCTTCGCTGTGGCTGGCCTGGTCGGCAATTGCACGATAATGTCCGCGCCTCGCGGGCTGCCGATCTCGACCGTGAAGCGGTCCGGCAGCTCGGTCAGCGCCAGGTCGAAACCACTGGTGCAGCGTGGGCCGGTGTTCATCGACGTGCAGAAACAGGTGCTGGCAGCCTGCGTGCAGTTGACGGCGATGATCAAAGCCCGCTCACGGCGCCGGCGGTAGATGGGGTCGACATACTGGTCGTGCATGAACGTGCGATCCTGCACGGCAATGGCGGCCAGCTCGCAGGCCCTGAGGCCGACGAGCGCAAGGGGCGGCTCGTCGTCCGGCACATCGCGCATCTGCCAGCCGTCCGCTGCGCGGTCGGCTTCGGCTAGGGTGACTTGCGGCGGAAAAAAATAGCCCTTTGGCGAATGCGGCCCGACGACGAAGCCGAACCATGCGTCGTCATCGCGGCGCTTCAGCCGATATTTTCCGCCGCTCTGCTCGTCGGTCCAGCCGCGCGGCAGTTGGTCGATGAGGCGAATCTCGTCGTAGACGATGGCTTCCTGCGAGACCGTCGGGCCGATGACGCGATAGCCCTCGCTCCACAGCACGTCGAGCAGAGTCTGAAAGTGCTCCTTGGCGAGCGATAAAGTCCGGCCGTCGGGCGAAGGCCTCTTGCGGGCGGCTGCCGTCATGCGAACCTCCTTGCGGCCATCGTCAATCCGGTTCCCGTGAAATGACCGGAGCAGTGTCGGCGAACAAATCGAGCAGTTGCAATCGCGTGGCCACAAGTCGATTCGCCAGAGCGAGCGCCACCTGCCGCATGAGATGATAGCCGAACACGGGATCGGACTGGCAAAGTGCAAGAACGTCGGCCGCTCGAATGGCAACGATCTGCGTATCTTCCAGTGCCACGGCCGAGGTCGTCATGCGCCCGCCGCCGAGCAGCGCCGACCAGGCCACCATGTCGCCGGGTCCCAGCGACACGATGCGCACGTCGCCTCGAGGGGGCACGCGCATATCCAGGGCCACCCGGCCGACGGAGATGATCATCAGTTGGTCGTTCTGCGTTCCCTCGCGAAACAGAATCGTATCAGCCGCAAACGTTCTCAAGGTGGCCGAGGCGGCGATCCGCTCCCGTACGTGCTCCGGCAGCGATTCGCAGAACCGCAGTTTCCCCAGTACTTGAGCTAATGTCGGCGTGCCCACGAAAGCCGTCTCCGCACATGGTTCCCGACCGGCGGCGCAAGCATCGACAACGCATGGATCTTGATTTTCTCGATTGGCGACGTGGTTGCAAGTAGACGGATAAGGCAATCGACCAGCCAGCCAGCGCGGCAGCGGCCGCCCTTGGGCTTCTTTGGGGGTCAAACCGGCTTGCCAACCCCCCGTTGAGGAGAACGGCGTAGCCCATCATCCGCGCGGCGAATTCTTTTGATCCGTTCGTGCCGTGATCAGACAGAGGCGGCCAGTTTGGACAGGGGAAACCGCCAAGCAACTCAATCGCCTCAATCAGTCTGCCTCGAATTTGGCCGGGTGGCGCAGCGTGGTCGTGCCGGTTGACGGCAAAAACTCGATTGCACTCGGCTTCCTCAAATCGGACAATCTAAGCGTTTCGATGGGAGGGTCGGGCGACATTACGGCGATCGGCGCACAGGAGTTTTCCTCCGTCGCCGATGTGTGTGGAGCGCCAGGAGGGTTTTTGATTGGAGTGTGATGGCGCGCACGGGAGGCTAGGCACTGGAAGCACCTATGTGGATTCTTCTCGCCATCGTCGCACTTCCAGCCCTGTACGGACTTCATCGGCTCTGTTTGCGACTTGAGGAACGCGGCTATCTGTATTACTGGCACAAGAAGCCGAAGGCGGGTGGTACATCCGCGTTCCTCCTTCTTCAGGAATTCTACCAGCCGCATATCGCTCACGTAATCGAGGCCGAAGACCACTCCGTGGAAAGGGCCGACAATGATCGCTACCTGCCCGATTCGCTTGACCCGATGCGCTCGAAACCAACGCAATTGCCGCCAAGCCCGGAAGACCAGACGTTGAAGTGAAGCACTGGTTTCTTGACAATGCCGGCCGCCCGCTGCCGGTGCCACCCTGTGCCCTTTAGAATGCACTCGGTTTTCCCGCGCCTGTAGCTCAGGGGATAGAGCAACGGTTTCCTAAACCGTAGGTCGGCAGTTCGAATCTGCCCAGGCGTACTTTCCCGGGGGACAGGCACCGGGCGCGTCATTGTTCGCGACCGCTGGCGGCTACCTGCATTGCGGGGGGGGCTCCTTGTAGTTCAACGCAAATTCGCAGACCATATGGGTAACGGCGATGGCACCAGTACGGCCGATCGTCGGAATCAATTACTTGCTTGGACCACTTGGCGCTTCGCGCTCTTAGCACAAGGAAAAACCATGACCCGGCAATTTGTTCCTGCGGCGGTGGCGTTGTGTCTTGCTGTGTCTCTTGCTCAGGGCGAGCAACGTGGAAGGGAAAGCGGAAAGCAGCGCGGCGGCAGACCGCCGGGCGGAGAATGGTCTGAACGCACACATGGGGGGAAACAGTTCCAAGGGCAGCCCGGCAACCAGCGCGGGGAATCGGAAGCCGCCGGCGCGGCAGCCGGACGTGCCGGTGGAAGAAACAGGACGCCCCAAGCTTCGGGTGCTGAGGGTACAGCCGCTGGAGCAGCCGCCGCCAATCGCAAAGCGCCGCAAGCTTCCGGTGCGCAGGGTACAGCCGCTGGTGCAGCCGCCGCCAATCGTAAGTCGCCTCAAGCTTCGAGTGCGCAGGGAGCAGCCGCTGGGGCAGCCGCCGCCAATCGTAAAGCGCCTCAAGCTTCCGGTGCGCAGGGAGCAGCCGCTGGGGCCGCCGCCGCCAATCGTAAAGCGCCGCAAGCTTCCGGTGCGCAGGGAGCAGCCGCTGGAGCAGCCGCCGCCAATCGTAAGTCGCCGCAAGCTTCCGGTGCGCAGGGAGCAGCCGCTGGGGCAGCCGCCGCCAATCGCAACGCGCCGCAAGCTTCGGGTGCGCAAGGCGCAGCCGCTGGTGCAGCCGCCGCGAATCGTAACGCGCCGCAAGTCTCGGGCGCGGAAGGCGCAGCCGTTGGCGCTGCGGCCGCGAATCGCGACTCGCCGGCGGTGTCGGGCGCCGGAGGCGCGGGAGCCGGCTATGCGGCCGTGAGGAGCTCATTTGATCATCCGAACATTTACGGCCAGCAGTGGTACGGTGATCATCCGGGCGCTTGGTCCCCCTCAGGCTGGGCTGCCGGTGCGGCTTGGGTTCCGTCGACATGGGACGCGATTGCTGGTCATTGTGGATACGGTAGCACCACGCCCATCTCATATAACTACGGGGTCAATGTGACCTGCCAGGACGGCAACGTGAGCGTCGACGGTCAGAATGTCGGAACGGCTGAGGAGTTCAGCCAACAAGCCGCCGATTTGGCTTTAGCAGGCACCGACGCTGAGGCATCAGCCACCGAACAGTGGTTACCCCTGGGCGTGTTCGCGATGGTGCGTAATGAGCATCAGCACCCGCAACTCATCATGCAGTTGGCGATCGATAGGCAAGGCATCCTGCGGGGCAATTACACCGACGAGATTACCGATCATACCTTGCCGATCCACGGCGCGGTGGACAAGGACACGCAGCGGGCGGCATGGACGGTCGGTGGCAACAAGCAAACCGTCATGGAAGCGGGGTTGAATGACCTCACGGAAAGCGAAGCGCCGGCGCTCATCCACAAGAACGGCAAGACCGACCATTGGCTCCTTGTGCGCCTTGAACAGCCCAAACAGGCCGCCAGCGACAGCGACGGTTCCGGCGCGGAGAAGTAATAGCTCCGTAACGCGGCTTTCCCTTTGTCTGCTCACAGCAGGCACGCGACCTTGCTCGCCGTCGCCGCATAGTCGAGACTCAAGTAGAAGCAAGATCGGGGCGACTGGACGCCTATTGAACTTTTTTGGCCGGCCTAAATCACTGGCCGAAATCGTTACTTCGTGCCGTCGAGCCACTTATGGCGAATTTCACGTGCTGATAGGGCGCGTTCACTGCCCCGGTTATTCGGCGGTATCTGGACGAATCTGGCCGCGTGGATGCTCGTTCAAATCACGGTTGCGGTCGGTGCATGAGCCGAATGCCTGTGCCGGCGAATAGTCCATCAATCCGCACCCAAATCTTGGCGACTTTGCAGGTCGATCGGCTAGTCAGCTATCATCGGATGGTGATGGCCGACATCACGCGAATCCTGACGCAGATCGAACAAGGCGATCCACACGCCGCCGAGCAGCTCTTGCCGTTGGTGTACGAGGAATTACGGAAGCTTGCGACCCAGAAGGTGGCGCAGGAAAAGCCTGGTCAGACGCTGCAGGCGACGGGGCTGGTGCATGAGGCGTACATCCGACTGGTGGATGTGGACAAGGCCCAGCACTGGAGCAGCCGGGGTCATTTCTTCGCCGCCGCGGCCGAGGCCATGCGAAGGATCCTCGTCGACGCCGCTCGGTCAAAGGCCAGTTTGAAACGAGGCGGCGACTTCGCCCGGATCGATTTACCGCAAATCATCCAGCCCGCAACCGACGACCCGGTCGACCTGCTCGCCTTGGACGAGGCACTGAAGACGCTTGAGCGAGATCACCCCGACCAGGCTGTCATCGTAAAATTAAGGTTCTTTGCCGGACTGAGCTTGGATGAGGCCGCGAGTGCCGCCGGTGTTTCTCGCGCAACTGCCGAGCGCCGATGGGCTTATGCCCGCGCCTGGTTGTTTGGCCAGCTCCACCCGCGGTAATCTGCACGGGCCGTCAAGAAAAAGCCAGGGCGAATCTGTGAGCACGCCCGGGCGTCGATTCCGCATTGATTAGTGGCACCATCTTTGAAGGAATCTGCCATGAGCCCGGAGTCCTTAACGCCCGAGATTATTTTCGCGCAGGCGATTGCCATTGCCGACGCTTCAGATCGCACGGCCTTTTTGGATCGCGTCTGCGCGCATGATTCGGTCTTGCGAAGCGAGATCGAAAAGTTAGTTAAGGACCATTTCCAAGCGGGGGACTTTCTCGAACGACCCGCAGGCCAGATCGGCATTACCGTGAACCACCCGGCGATCGAACAGCCGGGCAGTCTGATCGGACTCTACAAGCTCCTGGAGCAGATCGGCGAAGGGGGCATGGGCGTCGTGTTCATGGCCGAGCAGCAGGAGCCAGTTCGCCGCAAAGTTGCACTAAAGGTGATCAAGCCGGGCATGGACACGCGGCAGGTCATCGCCCGGTTCGAGGCCGAGCGGCAGGCGCTAGCCGTGATGGACCATCCGAGCATCGCCCGCGTTCTGGACGCGGGGGCCACCGAGTCCGGTCGTCCTTACTTCGTGATGGAGCTGGTCCGCGGCGTGGCTATCACGACGTACTGTGACGAAAACAACCTGCCGGTCCGCGAGCGACTGGAACTGTTCGCCTCGGTTTGCCAGGCGATCCAGCACGCGCACACCAAGGGGATCGTCCACCGCGATATCAAGCCGACCAACGTCCTGGTCACGCGCCAGGACGGCAGACCCGTCGTGAAGGTGATCGACTTTGGCGTTGCCAAGGCGATGGGACAACAGCTCACCGAGAAGACGCTGTTTACCAACTTCGCTCAGATGATCGGCACGCCGCTGTACATGAGCCCCGAACAGGCGGAGCGGAGCGGCGTGGATATCGACACGCGGAGCGATATTTATTCCTTGGGGGTGCTGCTCTACGAGCTGCTCACCGGATCGACGCCGGTGGACGAGGAGCAAATGAAGAAGGCGGCCTTCGACGAAGTCCGCCGGATCATCCGCGAGGACGAGCCGCAAACCCCCAGCGCGCGGATCAGCGGCAGCAACACCCTGCCTGCGATCGCCGCCCATCGTCACATCGAGCCGGCGCGGCTCAGCAAGCTCGTGCGCGGCGAGTTGGACTGGATCGTGATGAAGGCCCTGGAGAAGGACCGCAGCCGCCGCTACGAAACGGCCAATGGTCTGGCCGCTGAGATCCAGCGCTACCTGGCAGACGAGCCGGTGCTGGCCTGCCCGCCCTCGGCCACGTATCGCTTCCGCAAGTTCGCGCGGAAAAACCGAAAGCTCCTGGCTACGATCACCGCGCTGGGAATACTGTTGGTCGTGGCAACGATTGGAGCGATCTTGGCCGCCGTTCAGTCTGGCCGGCTCGCGGAAAAAGAACAGGAGTTGAGAAGCGCCGCCGAGCAGAGGGCGGATGCGGAAGCCAAAGCCAGGAAGGAGCTCGATCAGAGGTTGTACGTCAATCGTATCGCGCTAGCACAACAGGAGTTGTTCGCGCAAAACACAGGCCGCGCCCAGGAGCTCCTCGATCAGTGTCCGGTGCCGCTTCGCGGTTGGGAATGGCATTTCCTTAAACGGTTTCGTCCAGGGAATCCGCTAACTCTTGCCGGGCCGAAGCACACGAACGTCGTAGCTTTTAGTCCGGACGGCCGACACCTGGCAACGAAAAATGTACATGGCACCATTGACATAGTCGATGCAAAGACCGGTCGGATGGTCCTCAATGTCCCGGTGGGAGGCATGCACGGTATCGCCTTCAGCCCGACTACCGATGACGCGGTTCTTGCCATGCCAGGTCATTTTGACCTGCTCGTTCGGATTTGGGACGTGAAAAACGGACAAGAGATTCGGAGCCTCCAGGGACACACCGATCGACTGAGGGACGTTGCGTTCAGCCCCAATGGTCAGCGACTGGCCTCTGGCGGTTACGATGGTTTCCTCAAGGTCTGGGACTGGAAAACAGGCCAACTGCTATTCGGACCCAAGGTGGCACGAGTGGGCATCAGCAGATTGGCCTACAGTCCGGACGGCCAGCGCATTGCCGCGGGAGTCTGGGGAAACGCCAAGGAGGTTGTGATCGTCGATGCCGCCACGGGACGGGAAATCCGCACTTTCGGCGAACGCAGCGGCGGCATTGAAGGTGTGGCCTACAGCCCGGACGGACGGTGTGTCGCGACCTCCGCTTCCGATGGGACAGTGAAGATTTGGAATGAGACCACCGGGGTATTGCTCCACACGCTCCTCGGCCACACCGGACCGGTCCAGCACGTCGTCTATACCCCCGACGGACGGAGGCTCGCCTCTGCGGGTTGGGACAAAACGGTAAAAATTTGGGACGCCGAAACGGGCCAAGAGACTCTCACCCTGCGGGGACACACCGACGTGGTGTCGATGGCTGCGTTCAGTCGCGACGGCCATTTCCTGGCCTCGACGGGCTACGACGGCACGAGGATCTGGAACGCGACCCCGGTGAATGAGATTGCCGACGCAGAGTCTTTTGACGTTCCCGGGCACACGAGCGCCGTCAAAAGTGTCGCTTTCAGTCCCGACGGCCGACACCTGGCGTCGGCCGGTCTGGACCGGCTGATCAAGGTGTGGGACGTGGATTCCTTGGGCCAGGCCACCGAGCCCAAAGGCCTGACACTTCGCGGGCACACCGACATGGTCACGGGCGTCGCCTTCAGCCCCGATAGCCGGCGCCTGGCTTCGTGCGGTTGGGATGGCACCGTGAGAGTTTGGGATTCGGCCGATACCCATCCGCTGCTGTCGCTCGCAGTCGGGAACACTGTCGAAAGCGTCGCATTCAGCCCAGACCGCCAGCGCCTCGCTTCTCTGGGACCAGAGAAGCTGGTGGTGTGGGATGCAACAACCGGTGAGAAGCTTGCAGTCGGTCCAATTCCTTCGGGCGCTGTCCCGTGCGTGGCGTATAGCCCGGACGGTCGGAACCTGGCATTGTGCTCGTTCAACTCGGTGAGAATCTGGGACGCGGCAACGGCCAAAGAAGTGCGCTCGTTCGGACACAACGCCATCGTCTGGAGCGTGGCATACAGTCCCGACGGCAAGCGTCTCGCCTCGGCGAGTTTTGACCGCTCAATCAGAATCTGGGACACGACTAGCTGGCAAGAGATTCGTTCGCTTCGAGGACACACTGATCGCGTGATGAGCGTAGCCTTCAGCCCGGATGGCGAGCACCTGGCCTCCGGAAGCGGAGATAGCACCGTGAAGGTTTGGGGCGCGTCGAGCGGTCAGGAGCTCACCACCTTCCGCGGGCACACGGGCTATGTTTGGAGCGTGGCGTTCAGTCCCGACGGCAAACGGCTGACCTCGGCCGGCGGGCATCACAACAAAGGCGAAGTCAAGGTTTGGGATCTCGCCAGCACCTTGGCCGCCGCCAACCAACCGGAACAAGTCGAGAAAGCTCGTCGCCAGGCGATCGAGTTCTATGAGATGTTGGCAATCGCGCAACCCAAGGCGTTGGAACACCGGCGCAATCTTGGCCATGCCTACGCCCAACAGGACCAATGGGACAAGGCGGCGGTCGAGTACGTGAATGCCATCGAACTGGCGCCGCAGGACGGGTATTTCAGGAACACGCTGGGCGTCGCGCAATACCGCGCGGGCAACTGGAAAGCCGCGATCGAGGCACTGGAAAAGTCAATGGAGCTGCGCGACGGGGGCGACGCGTTCGATTGGTTCTTCCTGGCGATGGCTTCCTGGCAGCTTGACCACAAAGACGACGCCCGCCAGTGGCACGGCAAAGCCGTGGAGTGGATGGACAAGAACCAGCCTGAGAACGAAGAGCTCCGCCGTTTCCGCATCGAAGCGGCGGAGTTGCTAAGGGTGAACGAACAGAAAGAAAAATAGATCGGGCTATCGAGCCTGACAGATTCAAACGTGAGACGTGATGCGTACGGTTCGAAAGCCGGCCGTACGAAAAAAAGACGGCCGGTGAGGCCTTACCGCAAGCAAGCTCCTCACCGGCCGACAGCTCCCCCGGCGCTCGTGTTGCGCGCCAGGGGCACTTGACTTGGATTCTACCAAAAACAGCACCCCCGAAACATCTTCGCCCCGGAGCCAAACCCATGAACACCATCTTGCTCGTTTCGACCGTCCTGGCATGGACTCTCGTCCTGGTCCTGGGTTTCCTCGTTGTTGGGGTGCTGCGGTCGCTGGGACTGGTCAACTGGCGGCTCGACCAGTTGGAGCTGACGCGCCCGACCCGGCTGGGACGCGACGGCCTCAAGGTGGGCAAGAAGGCCCCGGACTTCACGCTCCCCAGTGTCGCTGGCGGCGAGGTGTCGCTCGGCGACTTCGCGGGCCGCAAGGTGCTGCTGGTCTTCACGCAGTCCGGCTGCGGGCCCTGCCACGACATGGCGCCGGAGTTCAATCGCGTGCATGACAAGCGAGAGCATCAGGTGCTGGTGGTGAACAACGGCGAGCCGGACGAGTCACGCCAGTGGGCCGAAGAAGTGCACGCGCGGTTCCCCGTGCTCACCCAGGAAAAGTTCAGCGTCGCGAAACGCTACGAGGTGTTCGCCACGCCGTTCGCCTTTCTGATCGACGAACAGGGCATCGTCACGTCGAACGGCATCGTCGGCAGCGCCCAATACCTGGGCTACGTCCTCTCCGGCGCCGGCAACCGCGCCAAGAAACATCACGACGAATCGAACGGCGACTCGGCGGTCGAGCGCGAATCCAACAATTCCCATTCCTCAATGGAGGTGACCCATGTTTGAAAAGATTGGTCAGCTTGCGGAACAAACGGCGACGAGGGCGTCGCGGCGGCAGTTCCTCGGACGGCTGGGTCGCGGCGCGATGACGCTGGCGGCAGTAGTGGGCGGCGTGCTCGCCCTTCCGGTCATCACCGAGGGTGGACATGCGGTTACCGCCTGCGGCCCGCAATCGTGGCTCGCGTGCGTAGGAAAGAGCGAGGGAGATCGCTGCAATGTTACCTATCACGTTGGAATTTGCACGGGGGCCCCGCACTGCGCTTGCCGCATCACAAGACGTCGCGGAGATCGACGCTGACTCCGCCAGCCGCGCCGTGAGATGCGGTGCCAACTGTTAGGAGAAAAAGCGGCCGGTGAGGCCTTCCCGCCAATGAAGGCCTCTCCGGCGCCGGCAAGCGCGCCAAGAAACATCACCACGAATCGAATCGCGACTCGGCGGTCGAGCGCGAAACTGTGGATGCCCATTCTTCAAAGGAGGTGACCCATGTTTGAGAAAGTTTGTAAAGTCGCCGAGCAGGCGGCGACCAGCGCCTCGCGCCGACAGTTCCTGGGTCGGCTTGGACGTGGCGCGATGGTCGCGGCTGCCGCCGTGGGCGGGCTGCTGCTCCTTCCCGGCGAAGTCCGGGCGGGCCGCGGAAAAGCGCGCTGCTGTTATTACCGCTGCGGCAGTCGCGGCGGTACACAAGGTCATTACGTCTGTCAATCTGATGGAAGCGCTTGCAGTACCAGTTTTCGCCATCCACGCTTTGGCGCATGCACGCTCAGAAGTCAAAGCCTGGTCGGCAACTGCGACCGCTGTCGGTCGTATTAACGGACGGTTGCGATTGGTTGTCCGTCCAGTAGGTGGTCCAGCGATCAGAGATGGGGCTTGAGGTCGACTCGGCGGTCGAGCGCGAAACTGTGGATACCCAATTCTTCAAAGGAGGTGACCCGTGCTTGAGAAGTTCAATGAGATCGCCCAACAGGCGGCGACCAATGCGTCGCGGCGGGAGTTCCTCGGGCGGCTCGGACGCGGCGCCATGGCCGTGGCCGCCGCCGTGGGCGGGCTGTTGGCCCTTCCGGACGCTGCCGACGCTGCAGCCAATCAGACTGCGAGGTGTTGCTTAGGAAGCAGACAAGGAGGAGCGGGGCGCTGCCGTGTGCCAAGTTCTGGTTGCACGCTCGTTGGGAGCTGTTACCGCCGAAGGGGCAGTCGTTCTCCTCTTTGCGTGTGGAACTGCTCCGGAGGAATCGCCTATACGGGGTGTGTCCGCTGAGATCTCGCGGTCAAAACGAAACCCCGAGCCCCATTGCCTGCATTGCCAATTGAAAAGAGAAAAACGGCCGGTGAGAACAGCCGCGAAGCAAGGTCCTGACCGAGGCCGGAAATCGCGCCAAGAGACATCACGACGATGCGGAGCGCGATTCGGCGGTCGACCGCGAAACTTTGGATTCCCATTCCTCAAAGGAGGTGACTCATGTTTGAGAAGGTAGGTCAGAGTGCCCAACGAGCGGCCACTACCGCGTCGCGGCGGGAGTTTTTGGGGCGACTTGGCCGCGGAGCGCTTGTGGCGGCCGGCGCCGTGGCCGGTTACCTGGCCTTTGGATCGGAGGCCCAAGCCGGCAGACGTCGCTGCACGTCCGACGCGGATTGTCCTCGGGGACACATCTGTAATGGAGGGCGATGCGTGAAAGGAACTGGCCCCCCGCAGGCGTGCGGCACCGGCTCGGACAACTTCTGTCTGGGATTAGTCGAAGGAGCGTACTGTCAGATAGGCACTACGGGCGGCATATGCGTCGGGGCCCCAGCCTGCTATTGCCGTGTCAGCGACCCACGCGGCGGACGCGGACGCGGCGGAAGACGATGACGCGCATTCACCCGGCCAGAATCACCCGACTGACACGCGAGAATGCGGCCGGTGAGGCGCTTACCGCCGAGCAAGCTCCTTACCGCGGTCCGTGAGTGTAATGTGCTGCCGGGACGGGACCACGTGCCCGTCTCGGCTTGTCACCGACGGAGAAACGGTCATGCCATCTAAGATACGAGTCTCACCCCCGAGCGCGCGAGAATCGCATCTTACGCGCTCTTGTCGACGCGGCTTCACACTGATCGAACTTTTGGCGGTAATCGCAGTGATCGGGATGCTGTGCGCTTTGTTGCTGCCAGCGGTGCAGGCGGCTCGCGAGGCAGCCCGTCGCACACAATGCCAGAACAACATGAAGCAAATCGGCTTGGCGCTGCAAAACTATCACGACCGCTGCCGCAGCTTTCCGCCCTCGACCGTTGTCGATTGGAACCGACCGGAGCCGACGGGATGGTGGAGTTGGATCGTGCGGATCCTCCCGGAATTGGACGAGCAGCCGCTCTACGACCAGTTCGATCTACGGGATGACGTGTGGACCAACTCCAATAAGTACAAACCGTACACCTCCCAGAGGCTGGCCGTGCTGCTGTGTCCGAGCGATCCCAACAACGAGCGCGTCTACCAGTCCGACGAGCAATCTCCGGCAGACGAGGCTTTTGCGCTGACGAACTATCTAGGCTGCCGTGGGTCGACACGACAGGGCCCGAGCCCGGATGGCTTCTATCCAAGCCGCATGCCCGGAAACGGTGTCTTTCCCGACGTCAATCAGGTTGTCCGGTTGGCCCACGTCACGGATGGCGCCTCGCGAACGATGCTCATCGGCGAGCGGCCGGCTGACCCGGAGACCTATTGGGGTTGGTGGGCGGCAGGCCGGGGCGTTGATGAGCATGGTTTGGGAGATTACGTCCTGGATTCGTCCGAGGGACTGCATGAGGGCTCTCTATCGGGCAGTGCGGACTTGTTGCACTACTGGAGCGCTCACCCGGGAGGAGCCCACGTCGCGATGTGCGATGGCTCCGTTCGGTTTCTCTCCTACTCAATGGATTCGACTACGTTCCTAGCCCTTGGATCACGCAATGGCAGCGAGGTAATCGGAAATTTTTAGCGCCGGCACAGAAGCGGCCGCATCAGGCGCGACGCATATCACGGCTAATGGTCACTGGGTCTCGACGGCAAGGCCGCCGGACGATTGAACTCGCCATAGGCAGGGCCTGGAAGGACTTCTGGAAAACCCGCGATAACGAGCCGTGTGAATTGAACCACGGCAGTCTGCGTCACTCTCTCCGCAACTCGAATTGCAGCCACGGAAACAACCCATCATCGAGTCGACGAACGGCTGCCTTCGAAGAATAGTCGGGGCGACTGGACGGCTATTGAACTTTTCGCAGCCGTGGTTCACGGCTGGAGCTCGACGTTAGTATCGGCTCTTAAACAGCTTACGTAAAGCATGGGGTCATCTATCAGCGCTTGCGGCCTGTTGAAGTATTTGAGTGTCATGGGCAACTCGATGCCAGTGCCTGAAAAAGAACGCAAAACACTGGCTGGCAAGCATGGCAAGCGGCCAGATGGGCACCCGCAACGAAGGCATTCGCAATACTTCAACAGGTTGCTAGTGTTCCGCGGACCTGTCCGGCCATCCCCTGCGGTGGTTCTTGATTGCCAAGCATCTCGTGCACGAAGATGGAGCACGAGCGAGGCGACGCGTCTCTTCCGGAAGGTGACTTGCAATGGACCGACAAGACTGCCTTGTCCATCACCTATCGCCGCCCGACTCCAAGATTGACCTGTTTCGCTCGCTCTTTCGTGGACGCGAGGATGTCTATCCGCGCCGCTTCGAAAGTCGCAGGACGGGCAAGGCGGGGTATTCAGCCGCTTGCGACAACGAGTGGGTGCGGGGCTTGTGCGAAAAGCCCAGAATCAAGTGCGCCGCCTGCCTGCACCAACGGTTTCTGCCCGTCACGGACGATGTCATCCGTTGGCATCTTTCCGGGCAGGATGACGCGGGGCATGATTTCGTCATGGGTGTCTACCCTTTGCTGCGCGACGAGACGTGCTTCTTCCTGGCAGCCGACCTGGACAAAGCGGATTGGCAGGAGGACTCGCGAGCCGTTCTTGACACATGTCGTCGCCTGGACCTGCCGGCGGCCTTGGAGCGATCCCGTAGCGGCAACGGCGGGCACATCTGGCTGTTCTTTGAAGGAGCAATTCCGGCCGCGCTGGCACGCAAACTCGCAGCGCACCTGTTGACGGAGACGATGGAACGCCAACCTGGCATCGGGCTCGATTCGTATGACCGTTTCTTTCCCAACCAGGACACGCTCCCTCAAGGCGGCTTCGGGAATCTGATCGCGCTGCCGCTACAGAAGCAACCGCGGGAGCTAGGAAACAGCGTTTTCCTCGACGAGCGTTTTGAACCTTACGCCGACCAGTGGGCCTTCCTGTCGAAGATATGCAGAATCAATCGGTGGACCATTGAAGAAATCGTTTCCAAGGCTGAAAGGAACGGGCGTGTTGTCGGTGTGCGCTTTGCCCCGGCGGAGGAAGACGACGCTGCGCCTTGGTCCGCACCTCCCTCAGGACGCCGAAAGGAGCCTCCGCTGCAAGGGCCGCTGCCGGATTGGCTCGAGCTGATCCTGGGCAATCAGATCTACATCGCGAAGGACCAACTATTCCCCGGACTGCGAAATCGCCTGGTTCGGTTGGCAGCGTTTCAGAATCCCGAGTTTTACAAGGCGCAGGCGATGCGCCTGCCTACCTACGGCAAGCCGCGCATCATCGCCTGCGCCGAGGATCATGGGCAGCACATCGGCTTACCGCGCGGTTGCCTGGACGAGGTGCGAGCACTCCTCTCGGATTTGAGTATCGACGTTGTCTTTCGCGACGAACGTTATCCAGGCAAGCCGCTGGACGTCGAGTTTCATGGGCAACTACAGGCCGAACAGGAGACTGCGGCGAAGGCCATGCTGGCCCACGACACAGGCGTGTTGTCCGCTACGACCGCCTTTGGAAAGACCGTCGTCGCCGCATGGTTGATCGCCCAGCGAGGCGTCAACACGCTGGTTATCGTGAATCGCCGACAATTGCTCGAACAATGGGTGCAGCGATTGTCGGCGTTTCTGAATTTGCCTCCGAAGGCGATCGGCCGAATCGGTGGCGGGAGCAAGAAGCCGACGGGCACACTCGATGTGGCGCTGATCCAAAGCCTGTCGCGAAAGGGCGTCGTGCATGACCTGGTAGGGGACTACGGACATCTCGTCGTGGACGAATGCCACCATTTGTCGGCTCACAGTTTCGAGCAGGTCGTCCGCCGAGCGAAGGCGAAGTTCGTCACGGGCCTGTCCGCCACCGTCACTCGCAAAGATGGCCACCACCCGATCATCTTCATGCAGTGCGGGCCTGTTCGTCATCGCGTCGATGCAAAGGCCCAGGCCGCCACACGGCCGTTTGAGCACACGGTCTATGTCCGGCCCACGGACTTTCGTCCGTCGGGAGCTGCTGCGGAGGACAAACGGATCCAGTTTCAAGAGCTTTATTCGGAGCTGATCGCGGACAAGGCCCGCAATCAGCTCATCTGCGACGAGGTGCTCCAAACCGTTCGGGAAGGTCGATCGCCGCTGGTCCTGACCGAACGCAACGAGCATCTCGATACGTTGGCCGAGCGACTATCAACCGGTGTCCAGCACCTGATCGTGCTGCGCGGCGGCATGGGCAGAAAGGAAGTCGGCGCAATTATCGCCCGGCTCGCGGCTATCCCCGAGAATGAGCAGCGAGCGATCCTCGCGACCGGACGATACATCGGTGAAGGATTCGACGACGCGCGGCTAGACACGCTGTTTCTCACGCTGCCGGTCTCGTGGCGCGGCACGATTGCACAATACGTGGGCCGGTTGCACCGCCTGCATCATAGCAAACGCGAAGTGCGCGTCTACGACTATGCCGACCTGAACGTACCCATGCTCGCCCGGATGTTCGATCGACGTTGCCGCGGCTACGAGACAGTGGGCTACAGGATTCTGCTCCCGGCGAGCGCCGTGCCGGGTTGGCCGGCCGACGTTCCGCTACCGGTCGATCCCGAGTGGAAAAGCGAATATGCCGCGAGTGTTCGGCGACTCATCCGTGATGGCGTCGATGCGCCCCTGGCGAATCTGTTTGTGCACGTGTCACGATCGGTGTCGTCGGATGCCGAGGGTGTCAATCGGGCCCGCAGCGCGAGCGAGGCATTTCTGTACCGCCGCCTGCAAACCCTGCCGGAAACCGCCGGGCGGTTCCGCTTGAACGCCGAGCTGCCGATTCCGTTTGACGGCAACGGTCGAATGGAGGTGGACCTGCTCTGTGTTGAGGCACGCCTGGCCGTCGAACTCGACGGGTCACAACATCTGGACAGCGTGGAGGCCTATCGCCGCGACCGGCGCAAAGACATGCTCTTGCAGGAGCACGGGTATCTCGTGCTGCGATTTCTGGTCGAGGACGTGGGAAAAGAGTTCGACACGGTGCTCGATGCGATCCTGCGCGCGCTGTCGCACCGGCGGATTGATTGACGAAACGGACGCGAGCCATGAAGAGAATCAACGCCTCCCGCTACCAGAAAGACAATCTTGGATGAGCGAATATCAATTTGTCGCATTTCGCGCGATTGATCGTCCAGTCGGTGAGAAGAACCTCGAATACATGCACCGACAATCGTCGCGCGCCGAAATCACTCCCTGGTCGTTCGAGAACGAATATCACTATGGCGACTTTCGCGGCAATGCCGTGGAGATGCTTCGTCGCGGTTACGATTTTCACCTGCACTACGCGAATTTCGGAACTCGGAAACTGCTGATCCGCCTTCCGCGCGGCCTACCGGACACCCAGGCACTCAAGCCTTACATCGCAAAGGACTCGCTGCGATTCTTGACGGACAAGCAGGGACCTGGCGGGATCCTCTCCATCGAGCCTTTTCATGAAGCCGGTGATCTGGATGAATTATGGGAAATCGACGCCATTCTTGATCGACTTGTTCCACTACGAGCGGAAATCCTCGACGGCGACTTGAGACCGCTGTACGTGGCCCATCTGGCGGTCGCTTGCGACGGCGAGCACGACCCCGAAGAGACAAGGGAGGCGCCGGTGCCCGCCGGTTTGGGTGCACTTTCCGACGCACAACGTGGCCTCGCCGAACTGTATGGCCTCGGCGATGAATTGATCGCCGCCGCAGCCCGGGAAAGCCCGCCGATTCCAGCACGCGTTGATCCAGCAGCTCACTACACGCAGTGGCTTCGTGCCCAAAAGGAAAGGACAAAGAATGAATGGCTGGCCGCGTTGATGGCGGATCCGCGTTCGACAGTGCGAGCGGAAATCCTGGCGAAGTTCCGGACGGACCGCGTGGCGCCATCGTGGCCAACGGCCCGGCCGAACCGGACGATCGCCCAACTGCAAACTGCCGCGGCCCAAATCGCCCGCGAAGCCCAGCGGAAGGCCGCCGCGAACGCCACCCGCCAACGGGCAAAACGACTCGTCGACATGGCGGCGGATCCCGCTGGAACCCTGCGCGAAACCGAGCGGCTGGTTGCCGAGCGCACCACGGATGCTTACCGTCGGGTTGGCGAGTTGCTGGCCGATCTCCGCGAGGCGCTGTCAGGAAGCGGTCGATCATCCCTGGCGGAAGCACATGCACAAAAGCTGAAGGCCGCCAATCCCAGGCTCCGCTTCCTGACCAGCGAACTGCGTCGTCAAGGCTTTGTGCCGAAATAATTCGGCCGGAGCAGCAGCGACCGCTTTTGAACCGCGCTATCTCACGCGGTTTCAAACACTTGCGATGCCTGTCGAAGAAAACCCCTGATTTTCCGCGATTCGTTTGAACCATCCTTCTGACGGCGCAACTCTCGTCCACGAAATAAGAAAGCCCTTCGACGTTCTCGCCGAAGGTCCAGTTTCGAAGAATAGTCGGGGCGACTGGACGCCTATTGAACTTTTTTTGGGACGCTCTAAATCATTGGCCAGCGTTTCTTCGTTCTGCCGGACAAAGACTTGCGGAACTACCCGGTCGACAGATTTGCATGCGCGCCTTTTGCGGCGCTCAGGAATCACGGCGTTGAAGTTCCAGCATCGCGAGTCGTTGCAAAGATTGTCCGTCAATCTCGGTGTCTGCTTTATGCTCGGCGTCTGCTTCATGGGAATCCGATATGTAGCGGCACGTTATCGGCACACGCCAGCTTCTCTGGACGAGCCTCTCCAAGGTAGCCCGTTTTGCACCCGAGGCATCCTTTTCCATGATTTTGACCAGCGTATCGACAGGCCATGCTGCAATCTGCTGCAGGTGGGCAGCTGTTCGCCGATAGTCGGATTCCCAATAACCATCAGATTCGCTCCGCCATTCCAGAGAATCGAGGGAATCAAGTATCGGGTCGATCGCAACTGCGCTTCCAATTCCGGCAAGGATTCTAAGTGCTGAATCCCACAGAGGGCCACCAGCGCGATGCTTACTCAACGGAGCTATCAAGGCATCGACAACATGCGTCGGGACCGACTGACCCAGGCGCACGGGGATTGTTTCCTCAGACGTCAATGCCCCTACGGTCCGGCGCATAGTCGTCTCATAGGGGGGCCTCGTCCGCCTTTCAAAAAGATATAGCCTCCAACCACTGGGAGGGCGCGATACAAGGACTGTATCGTGCCACAACTGTACCAATGGCCGCACTATCTCAGGATCGGACATGCTTCCTAGTGCTTCAATTGCTGCATCGCGTACTGAGATGTCCTTACAAGTAAGCTTTGCAATCAGCGGCCTCAATGCTGCCGTGCCATCATCCATGTGGCGGCGTACTATCGTTCCATATTCGGTTGCATATTGCTCAATTGCCTCAAGTGCATCCCTCGCACCGTCGCATTCCGCCATCGCCAGCGCATCGTGAATCATGGAGAGCTGGTCGCGATGCTTGGCGCCGATCTTGATCAACGCCTGGAGGATGGCAGAGCGCACAGATGGCGCGCTGTCGTCGTCGAGCAGGCAACATAGCGGTTTAGTCGCTCGCCTGTCGCCAATTTCACCCAGTGCAGTCGCGACCGCCTCGCAGAAGCCTCGTTGCTTAAGATGACGATGAAGCAGCCGACTCAGAGGGCCGTATTCGCTATCCGACAGCACCTCGATAAGCGGCAAAACGGAGGGAGTGCCTATCCTGATCAATGCGTCGAGCGCGCGCGCCCCAAATGCATCGTTGTATCTCAGCGCGCGTGTTAGAGATCGCACCGCAGGCGCGCCAATCTCGACTAGGTTGGCGATCACACGAGGGCTATCGGGTGAGCTCCTCAACTCTCTCATCAACTTCCAAACTACCCAGCGTTGGCGCATCGCTGTCTCTACACAAGGGAGAGATTGGAACCGTGTGCCGCACGACTATCCGCCGAAAAAAGCGGTTGCCGCGTGGGCGACCACACGAATGGCGCCCTCCCGAGATTACCATCCGCTCTGAAACGGAGCAAGGAACGACGGTGGCCGCACGGTGGCCGCACAGCGTCCATGGTCCCGCGGTCTGCCGACAGCGCGGAGTACCGGCCATTGTCTTCGGTGATGTTGGGGGCGATCGAGAGCGCCGCGTGGTTCAATTGATCGGCCAAGAAGAAATAGCCGCGAGGGAGGTCGCGCGTGAGCGTGCAGATCTTATCGGCAAAGGTGATTGCCTTCTGATAGACCTGGAGCTTCTCGAACGCGAAGGCCATGGCGTGGTGCCCCAAGGCAAGAAAGTAGAGAGGAGAGAGGAGACCGCAGGAGGGCGTGCCGTGCTTCAACGCTTCACTGCGAAGTCTTCGTTGCTTGGCTCTCCTTTCTCCTCTCTACATCTCTCCTGCTCTATTTTTGCGGCCGCGGGCCGCAAAAATCGGGGCGACTGGATTTGAACTTTGATTTGTTCGTGCTGAGGGCCGAGGCGCACGATCAATTTGGTGATGATGCTTTGACCATTGCGGCAATGCCAGCCTGGACCGGTTCGGGCAGCCCGTCCCAGCGCTCGACGACCAGCGCTAAGTCGGGCGACTCTTGCGCCAAAAACGCCAAGCAATCCGCCTGGACGAACGGCACGTCGCCGCAAGTCATTACACTGTCGCCCGTTGCCGATTCGGCCCGACGGTTTCCTAAACCGTAGGTCGGCAGTTCGAATCTGTCCAGGCGTACTTTCCTCGGGGGACAGGCGCCGAGCGCGTCATTGTTCCCGGCGAAAGACGGCAATCCCGCTGAAACCGCGCGGGGGTGATCGCTCGTGGCCGACCCCGAGTTGCCGCTTTCAGGCCGCGGCAACGGGTGCGATCTTGCGGCCCGATGCGACCCGGGAGCGGCGCGATTTGCACCTGGCCAGTGCGTGGATGAGAATGGGGGCCATCGCGGTTAAGCAAATCGGAGGACGCAACGAGTGCACACGTTCCTGAAGCTACACACGCTCTTGGTTTGCGCAACGTGGTGCCTTTCTTTCGCGGATTTATCGGCCGCCCAGGACGGCGCCGCGGCCGGACAGTGGCATCACTACGGCGCCGACCGCGGACACTCGCGGTACTCGGCGCTCGACCAGATCAACCGCGCGAACGTCGATCAACTGAAGATTGCCTGGCGCTGGGAATCGGTCGACAGCCAACTTCCCAAGGCGGCCGGCCAGCCCGGGCAGTTCAAAGTCACGCCACTTTTGGTCGACGGCGTGCTCTACGCGAGCACGGGCATGAGCCAGGTGGCGGCGATTGACGCCGTGACGGGCAGCACGCTGTGGGTCTACGACCCCAAAAGTTACGAGCGGGGCCGACCCACGAACACCGGGTTTCAGCACCGCGGCGTCGAGTACTGGACCGACGGCGAACAAAGGCGGATCATCATCGCCACGGGCGGGCGACAGCTCCTTTCCATCGACGTGGCGACCGGAAAACCGGATCCGCAGTTCGGCAGCGGCGGCCAGGTCGACCTGGCCCAAGGGCTGGGACGCACGATCAACGAGCGGCAGTACGGTTTCAATTCGCCGCCGGTGGTTTGCCGCGACACGATCGTCGTCGGCTCGATCGTGTTTGATGCCCCGACGCAGCCCAGCATGCCGCCGGGACACGTGCGCGGTTACGACGTGCGAACCGGCAGGCAGAAGTGGATCTTTCACTCCATTCCCCAGGATGGCGAGTTCGGCGTCGAGACCTGGGAAGAAGACTCTTGGAAAGTGGCCGGCAACACGAACGTCTGGTCGACGATCAGCGCCGACGAAGAGCTGGGTTACGTCTACCTGCCCTTGAGCACGCCCACCAATGACTGGTACGGCGGACATCGACACGGCGACAACTTGTTCGCCGAATGCCTGGCCTGCCTGGATGCCCAGAGCGGCAAGCGGGTGTGGCATTTCCAGGCGGTACACCATGGACTATGGGATTACGATTTCCCCTGCGGCCCGAATCTGGTTGATATCAAGGTCGACGGAAAGGTCGTCAAAGCGGTAGCGCAGGTGAGCAAGCAGGGATTCTGCTACGTATTCAACCGCGTGACCGGTGAGCCCGTCTGGCCCATCGAGGAGCGGTCCGTTCCCCAATCCACGGTACCGGGCGAGCAGACGGCGCCGACTCAGCCGTTTCCGACCAGGCCGCCGCCGTTCGAACGGCAAGGCGTGACCGAGGACGACTTGATCGACTTCACGCCCGAGCTGCGCGCCGGGGCGATCGAAATCCTGAAGCAATATGCATCGGGTCCGATGTTCACGCCGCCGATCGTGATCGGCGAGGGCGGGCGCAAGGGGACGTTGCAACTGCCCGGGCCGGCCGGCGGCGCCAATTGGGGCGGAGCGGCCGTCGACCCCGAAACGGGCATCCTTTATGTCTCGTCAATGACGTTGCCGTTCGTTATCGGGCTCAGTGAGCCGGATCAGGAACGATCGGGTTTCCGTTACCTGCGAACCGGTCAGTTCACGGTCTCGGGGCCCCAGGGCCTGCCGCTCGTCAAGCCTCCCTACGGACGCATTACGGCGATCGACCTGGGCCGCGGAGAAATCGTATGGCAAGTGCCGCACGGCGACGGACCGCGGGATCATCCGGCCATCAAGCACCTGGGGCTCGGCCCCTTGGGCGCGGCGGCCAACGGCGTCTTTTCCAACGGCGGCGGAGTGCTGACCAAGGAGCTGCTGTTCGTGATCCAAGCCCAGGAAGACCCGCGCAACCTGGCGATGCGGATGGGAACGACGGGATACTTGCGCGCCTTCGACAAGGCGACGGGCAAGCTGCTGTTGGAGCGCCAGATCGACGCCACGCCGCACGGCACCCCGATGACGTATCTGGCCGGCGGCAAGCAATACATCGTGCTGGCCGTCGGCGGAATGGGTCAGAAGTCGGAGCTCGTCGCTTTCGCGCTGCCTTGACGGCGCCTTTGATTTTCACCGGAGAATTGGTGGAGGGAAGACATCGTGGGACGCAGCTTCAACCAACGCGTCGGCGCTTTTGCCGTTTTCGTCGGGATTCTCTGCGGCGCGCTCGTCGGCGCTGCGCGGCACGCGGCGGCTCAACGTCAATCGGGCCGGGTCGTAACGGACGCGAAATACACCGCGCCCTACGATGCCTTCATGAAAATGAATCGACTCCAGGAGATATTCACCAAGGACGAGACGGCCGACGATTATTGGGGCTTCATGGAATCGCGCCTGGGGAACCAGGCCGGCCGCATCCTGATCAAACGCCCGACAAAAGGTTTTAGCGACGACGCTTTCCGCGGCTGGCTGATGTTCATCCGCACCTACGGCGACGCCACGGGCATCGGCAACTGCACGGCGTGTCACAGCGTGCCGGATTTCACCGACCACGCGAAACACAACATCGGCACGGCGAAAGATCCGATTCGTACGCCGCCCTTGCGAGACCTGCGCGAAAAGAAGTCGTTTTTCCAGGACGGCAGCGCCGCCACGCTCGAGGAAGCCATCGCCAGGCACGTGAAAAACGGACGAATCGCCCGGGACGACAAGCGGGCCGGCGTCGAAATCGAGGTCGGAAAAATCGCGCTCACCGACGCCGAGGTGCGGCAGGTGGCGGCCTTTTTGCGGTCGCTCGAATCGGTCGAACGGGACAAGTTTCGCGAGTACCTGGTCGACGTCGTGATTCAGCCCGTGGAGCTTGATTTCTCCGAGTAGCGGCGCGATAATCACACCCATCTCGAACAACCATCAGGCTCGCGGCCGGCCCCGCGAGCACTCTTATCAATAAGGAGAATCGAGCGATGCGAAATATCTGGCGGGCAAAAATTGCGGCGTTGGTCGCGATGACCATGACCATGACCGCGGCCGCCTGGGCGGCGGAAACCGGCAGCATCAAGGGCACCGTGGTCGATAGCGCCGGCAAAGGGCTCCGCGGCGCCATCGTTTCGGCCATCAACGAGGATCATCAAAAGAGCGTCTCGGTGCTCACCGACTCGAAGGGCCGGTTCATCCTGGACGCGCTCCCCCCGACGCTGTACACGTTGCGCGCCCGGCTGGTCGGTTTTGAGGACAACCTTACCGACGAGCTCGACATAGCCGCCGGCGACGGCAACAAGGACGCCAGGTTCGTGTTGGAGCCGGCCAAGGATCTGCTGTCGCAGCGGACCGGCACCAGCCTGTTCGGCGAGTTGAAGATCGAGAACGAAGACGAGCGGATGAGCTTCAAGATGTCGTGCACGTATTGCCACCAGATCGGCACGTTCGGCTTCCGCACGCCGGAAGAACCGGTCGACTGGGAAGTCATGATCACCAGGATGGACGGCTTCGGCGCGCTGCACCAGGATCTGAAGAAGACGATCGTCAAGAAGCTGGTCGACACCTACGCCGAAAATGCTCCCAAGAAATGGGCCAAATGGACGCCGCCCGAGGCGCCCAAGGGCAAGGCCCTGGCCTTGCGGGTCGTCGAGTGGGACATGGGCAACAAGCGGCAGACGATGATCCACGATTTGGAGCTGGGTCATAACGGATTGGTCTGGGCGGTGGACATGGCCAACGACGCGCTTGTGAGCCTCGATCCGGTGAGCGGCGAGCGCAAGGTGTACGCCGTACCGGGCGGCAAGGAGCCTTATTCGGACGAACCGATGGCGATGGGGCCGCATTCGCTCGAGTGCGACGCGGACGGCAACATCTGGATCACCTGCGCCATCGGCGGAAAGATGGCCAAGTTCGACGTGAAAACCGAGAAGTGGCTGGTCGTCTCGTCGGCGCCCGATCCGGCAAAACGCGGCATCTACCCGCACACGCTGCGAGTCGATAAGCAAGGCGTCGTCTGGTACACCGACGCCGGGCGCGGCGTTTTCAGTCTCGATCCCAACCACGAAAACGTTCGTAAGTTTTACAACCTGCCGTCGCAGGATCAGGCCGTTGGCCGGGGCGTCGGCGAATCGCGCGGACGAACGCCTTACGGCATCGACGTGGCGCCCAACGGCCACATCTGGTACACGAAGCTCAACGGCAATCGCGTGGGACGCGTCAAGCCGGAAGTGCCCGACGGCGACATCAAGGAGTGGAACCCTCCCTTCACGGGGCCGCGCCGGCTGCAGGTGGCTGCCGACGGCATGGTGTGGGTCCCGGGGTGCGGCTCGGGCGTGTTTGCCAAGTTCAATCCCGAGACCGAGAAATGGACCGTCTACGATCTGCCGAATAAGGAGAACCAGTTTCCCTACGCCCTGAGCGTCCATCCCCAGACCGGCGACATCTGGATTTGCGGGACGACCAGCGACTCGATGTTCCGGTTCATCCCCAGCACCGAGGAGTTGATCGAATATCCGATGCCGTCGCGCGTGACGTACACGCGCGAGATCGAGTTCGGCGACGATGGCAGCGTGTGGGTCTGCAACTCGAACTGGCCGAACCGCCACACGGAGCGCCGACTGGGTTCGATCATCCGGATCTCGCTCGACGGAACGGTCAACGAGGCCACGGACGAATCGCGCGCGGTGGCGGCGAACTCCGGAGACTAGCAGCCGACGGCCAGACTCGAAAATGACGTATCCCGGACTTCGCCACGTTCCGCTGCGCGCGTGCCTTGCGGCTCTGTTGCCGGTGTTGGTGACCGGCTGCGGCTCGCCGTCGGATGCGACGGCCGATTCCTCCTCCAAGACGGTCACTGCCCCGGACGGCGTCCCGGGCGGCCGGCCCGTCGCCACGCCCGCGGCCAGCGGTGCCAAGGGGGGCGTGAAACTGAGCGGCCGGGTCGTCTTCGACGGTCCGCCGCCCGAGCGGCGCGTCGTCAACATGAGCAAGGAAGCCAAGTGCATCGAGCTCCACGGCGACAAGCCGGTCTTGGACGAGGACGTGATCATCAGCGACAAGGGGGGCGTGAAAAACGCCTTCGTCTACGTGCGGCGCGGCGCGCCGAAGGTCGAGTATCCGATGCCCGAGAAGCCCGCCGCGCTCGACCAGAAGGGCTGCATGTATCGACCGCGCGTCCAGGGCATGCGCGTCGGGCAGCGGCTGCTGGTTGGCAACGGCGATCCGGTGACGCACAACGTGCGCTCCTTTCCGCTGAAGAGCCGGCCCTTCAATTTTGGGCAGCCGCCCGGCACCGAACCGCGCGAGCGCATCTTCGACGCGCCCGAACGCGAAATCGAGGTGCAATGCGACATCCATCCCTGGATGCACGCCTATATCTTCGTGATGGAGCACCCATTCTTTGCCGTGTCCGATGACGACGGCACGTATACCATCGACGGCCTTGGGCCGGGCGAGTACACGTTGGCCATCTGGCACGAAAAGCTGGGGAAGCAGCAACAGACCGTCACCGTCGGCGCTGGCGACGCCAGCGACGTCAACTTCACCTATCGGCCGTAGTCGAGGCCGGCGCTAGCAGCGTGTTGAAAAACTGGGACAGGCACCTCGCGACCGCCGTTTTTCGCGGGTCTCGCCGCGACTTGCTCGGAGCCAGTCCCATTTTTCAACGGCCTGCTAGACCGTCGGTCGCGGTTTCTCTTTTCACGGTCGCAGTGTGCGGAACCGACGCGCTGACGCCCAAATTGGGTGTGGCGAAATGCCACGCGCCGGTGAATGGGTGAGACGAAACGCCACGCGCCGGGAACCATTGCCGACCGCGCCTGCCCAGAGTCGACCGGCAACCCGCCGAAGGCAAGCGCCGAATTCGAGCGAGTTTTTTTGCGGAACGGGCCGGTGATGATATAATCACCGCCGTCGGTCGGGCGTGGACGTCGGCTAAGCAAGTCGGAGGGCACAGCGCGATGAAAACTTTCGTTGACTCAATCGGATCATTGTGTTTGTGCCTGGCCGCGGTTTCCGTGGCCGGGGCGGCCGAGCAGGATCCGCTCATCGGGCGACAGATCGCCGACTTTACGCTGAAGGATTTTCGAGGCCAGCCTCATGCGCTCGCCGACTTTCAGGACAAGAAACTGCTCGTGGTGGCGTTTCTGGGCACCGAATGTCCGCTGGCGAAGCTTTACGGTCCTCGGATGCAAGAGCTCTGCGAAGAGTTCGCTTCGCGGGGCGTCGCCTTTTTGGGCATCAACTCCAATCGGCAGGACGCGATCACGGAAGTGGCCGCGCACGCGCGCACGCACGGCATTGCGTTCCCCATCTTGAAGGATTTGAGCAACGTTGTGGCCGATCAGTTCGGGGCCACGCGGACGCCGGAGATCTTTGTGCTGGATGAAAAGCGCGTCGTCCGCTACCACGGCCGCGTCGATGGTCAATACGGCTTTGGTTACGGCGTCGGCTACGTCAAGCCGAAGCTCGATCGGCGCGATCTGGCGGTCGCCGTTGAAGAGCTGTTGGCCGGCAAGGAAGTCGGCGTGCCGATGACCGAGATCAAAGGCTGCCTGATCGGGCGAGTGCGCGAGGCGGACGATAAGGCCGAGATCACCTACTCAAACCAGATCGCTCGGCTCTTCGAAGACCGCTGCGTGTCCTGCCACCGAGAGGGCCAGATTGCCCCCTTCGCCATGACGAACTACGAGGAAGTGGCCGGCTGGGGCGAAATGATCGATGAAGTGGTCCGCGACGAGCGGATGCCCCCCTGGCACGCAAACCCAAAGCACGGCGACTTCTCCAACGACGCGCATCTCAGCCAGCAGGAAAAGGAGCTGATCTCCACCTGGGTGGCTGCCGGCTGTCCCGAAGGCAATCGGGCCGATCTGCCCGAGCCGCGAAAATTTACCAAGGGCTGGATGCTGCCCCGCGAGCCGGACCAGGTGATCTACCTCAGTGACGAACCGGTCGAAGTGATGGCCGAAGGCACCGAGCCGTACCGGCACTACACGATCGACCCGGGCTTTACCGAGGACAAGTGGGTCCAATGGGCCGAATGCATGCCCGGCAATCCGCGCGTGGTCCATCACATTATCGTTTTCGTCAAGCCTCCGTGGTCGAAGGCGCGCGAGCGCGACCCGGATATTCGCGGTTTCCATTTCCTGTCGGGCTTTGCCCCCGGCACGCGTCCGATGGTCTATCCCGCGGGTACGGCCAAGAAGATCCCGGCCGGCTCGCAGTTGGTGTTTCAGATGCATTACACGCCCTGCGGTTCGCCGCAGTTGGACCGCAGCGGCGTTGGCCTGATCTTTATGGACAAGGACGAGGTCACGCACCTGGCAGCGACCACCAACACCGCCGATCACGACTTTGCCGTCCCACCGCATGACGCCAATTACCGCTCCGACGCCCACAGCACGTTCGACCGGGACACCGTCCTGCTGTCGATGTTTCCGCACATGCACCTGCGAGGCAAGTCTTTCCGCTACGAGGCGACCTATCCGGACGGCCGCCAGGAGGTCTTGCTCGACGTGCCGAAGTATGACTTCAACTGGCAGAACAACTTCATTCTGGCCGAGCCGAAGTTGCTGCCCAAGGGCACCCAGATGCACTGCACGGCCTACTTCGACAACTCGGCCGACAACCTGGCCAATCCCGATCCGACCGAGGAGGTTCGTTTCGGCCCGCAGACGTGGCACGAAATGATGATCGGTTGGTACGACGTGTCCTATCCGGTCGACCAGGCCGAGGCGATCCTCAAAGAGGCTGAAGAGAAACTGCGGCGAGCTGCGTCCGACGGCGGCGAAGGCGAGGACGACCGCAAGGATGAGGCCACCGACTAACTAACCGGGTGCGGGGCGTCGCTCGCGTCGCGCGCTAGTCCGAGCCGGCTTCGCCGTCGCGGTCTTTGGCGGCGGCCGCTTGCAGGTCTTCCGCGGTGGAAACCGATCCGAACCAACCGATCATCATCTCTTCCCACGTCTGGTCGCCCCAGCGAACCGTCTCGGTGGGATCGGGATTGGCCAGGTTGTCGGCCGAGTTGTCGAAATACGCGGTGCAGTGCATCGTGGTTCCCTTGGGCATCGGCTTCGGCTCGGCCAGCAGGTAGCGAATCTGCCAGTTGAAGTCATACTTCGGCACGTCGAGCAGGATTTCGCGCCGGCCGTCGGGATACGCCGCCTCGTAACGGAACGCCGACCCCCGCAGGTGCATATGGGGAGCGAACCAGACGAGCTCGGTGTCCTCCGTGAAATGGTGCTCGGAGGTGACCTTGTAGTGAGGGTCGCCCGGCGGTATGGCGAAGGTGTGATTCGACGGAGTGCCGCCCCGGATGCGTTTGCGCACCGTTTTGGGATCGGCGAAGACAACGCCCACGCAACTGCGGTCCTTCTGCACGGAGCCGTTGGGCGTGTAGTGCATCTGGAAGACGAGCTTAGAGCCGGCCGGCACCAGCGCGGCCACCCCCGCCGGATACATCCGCACGCCGCCGCCCGGCGCATAGCCGGCCAACAGACCGCCGCTCGCACGGCCGCGCGACTCGCCTTCGTCGCTTTTGCTCGGTGGGCGGACGAACGCAATGATGTGATGGACGACCGCGCGATTGTCAGGCCGCGCTTCGGCGGCTTGAATCCATTTGTCCTCGGTCCAGCCGGGATCGGCCGTGAAATACTGGTACTCGACCACGCCTTCGGCCTGGACCGTGTAGGGCTCTTCGCGCATGTAGATCACCTGATCCGGCTGGGGTATCTGCCATCCTACGACCCACTTGCGCGGCTCGGGCAAGAGAGCCGGATCTCCCTCGGGGCAGCCGTTGTCGACCCAAGTGTTAAACAGCTTCTTTTCACCGTCGCTTAAGCGGGCGTCGTTGGCGAACTTTCCATGCTCGGGATTGGCGAACCAGGGCGGCATGCGCCCGTCGCCGATTACTTCGCGCATCATCTCGGCCCAGCCCACCACTTCGTCGTACGCTGTGAGCGGGAACGGAGCGATCTCGCCTGGGCGATGGCAGGAGACGCAGCGGTTATCGAGGATTCGCGCGATCTCGTTCGCGTACGTCACCTCGCCGCGCGCGTCGATCTTCGGCACGCGGCCGATGATGCAGCCCCGCGCTTCGGTGACCGGCACGCTCACCTCGCCGCCGGCCAAGAGCTCCTCGAGGGCGGCGGCCAGGTCATGCCGCTTGACTTCCGGACGCGCGTAGCCGGAGCTTGTCCCCAGACCGTACTGATCGTCGACGCGGCCCCAGTAGCGGACCTTTCGATCGCCGTCCAGGATGAACATCTCCGGCGTCCGCAGCGCGCCCAGCGCGTCGGCGACTGCGTTCCCCGCGTCTTTCACGAGCGGAAACTCGATGCCGTGAATGCGGGCAAAGGCCGCCAGCTCCGTGATCGAATCCTGCCGATTCGAATCGACGCCGACGAAGGCCACGCCCCGCGGCGCGAACCGCTTATGAAGCTGCTCGAGCCGGGGCGCATAGAGCTTTGCCAGGGGGCATTCGGTTCCCACGAACGCCACCACGACCAGCTTCGCGTCGGAGAATTCTTCCAGCGAGCGAACTTTGCCCCGATAGTCGCGAAGCGAAAAGTTCTCGATCCGGCGGTTGATGCGCGACTCCTCGGCCAGGCTCACGGCCGATCCAAGCAGGATCGCAACCGACACCCCCAAACAGCCCATCGGTATATAGCGCATCGGGAAAGCTCCTTGGTTTGCGACAGCCTGCCTGGGGGGCCACCGTAATGATACCAAAATAAAAACGCACTTTGTATCCCGAAACAGGCCGCGGCCGCTATTCGGGCTCGCGCAGGCGCGCTTCGATGAATCCGGCGGCTGCCCGATAGGCCTGCAAGTAATGATCGTGGGTCAAAAACGAGTGCACTTCGTCGGGAAAGACGAGATCGTCGAACTCTCCAGATGGTGCCTGGGTGCCACCTGCCCTACAGTAGCACAGATCGGGGCCGATTTCCGCATCGACGGCTGGCGCCGGTCGACGCAATTTCCGCCATTCGATCGCATGTCGGGCCCAGAGGGGTTATAGTCGGTGCGCGGGACCGGAAGGAATCCTGGCACCTGAACCGGCTTTCGGAGCGACCTGACGAATGGCGAACCCGATCACGGTTGGACTCATCACGCACGCAGGCGGTGCTCACGTCGCAGCGTATTTGGAAGCACTTTCCGCGGCGGACGACTGCGATGGCGTCGTGCTGGCCGATGCCGATGGAAACTGGGAGCCCGATGCACGGCGGCTGCTGGGCGAGAAGCTCAAACACGTGGTCCGCGACCACACGAAGCTGCTCAAAGAGCATCGCCCGCAGATGGTGCTCGTGTCGATGGAGGCCCGACTGGCGCCGCCGGTGATCGACGCGGCGCTCGAGGCCGATTGCCACGTGTTTGCCGAGAAGCCGGCCTGCGTCCGCGCGCGCGACTTTGCGGCGCTGGCGGAAAAAGCCGACAGCAAGCACCGCTACTTGATGTTGGCGCTGGCGAACCGGACCAACCCGGAGATCGTGGCCGCGCGCCGGCTCATCGCCTCGGGGCGGATCGGCAAACTGTATGGGCTCGAGATGCACATCATCGCCGACCAGACGCGATTGACCGACCCCGGCTATCAAGCCAATTGGTTTGCTCAGCGGGATCGGGCCGGCGGCGGCCACTTGATCTGGCTGGGAATCCACTGGCTCGATCTAGCCATGCAGCTCGTGGATAGCTCGATTGCCGAAGCTGCCGGCTTCACGGCCAACGTGGGCGCTCAGCCGCTCGACGTCGAAGATTCGGCCGCCGCGGCGTTTCGATTCGAAAACGGCGCGCTGGGCACGATCACCTCCGGCTACTATCTCGACAAAGGCTATCATTCGCACATCAAGATCTGGGGCTCGGCCGGGTGGATCCATCTCAAGCCCATCGAGGACCGGCCGCTCGATTGGTACGCCACCACGGGCGACGGGGCCGGAACCGTGCAAACCTGGGAAGGCTCGACGGAGCCGCGCGGCTACACGCCGTTTGTGCGCGAGGCCGTTCGTGCCTGTCGAACGATGACCGATCCGCCGATCACGAGCGCCGACAGCCTGCGGGCCTTGAAAACCGTATTCGCGATCTACTTGGCCGCTCAATCGGGGCGGGCCACGAGAATCTAGCGAGGACGCCATGATCAACCGACGCGCGTTTCTGGGCACCGTTGGCGGCGCAATGGCCGCCACGTCGCTTTCCTGGGCCCACGCCCTCAAGCGCAGAAGACTGGCGATCGTCACGACCGAGTGGCGCTACCAGTCGCATGCCTGGCACATGGGCGAGCGTTTTCTGGTCGGCTATCCGATCGAGGGTCGTTGGCACGATCCACCGTTTACGGTCGTTTCGGCCTACGTCGACCAGCAGCCCGAAGGCGACTTGAGCCGCAGCCGCTCGAAAGAATTCGGCTTTCCGATCTACCCTACGATCGCCGAGGCGCTCAGGTGCGGCGGCAAAGCGCTGGACGTCGACGCGGTGCTCGTGATCGGCGAGCACGGCGACTATCCCACCAACGAGATCGGCCAAAAGCTCTACCCGCGCTACGAGTTCTTCAAGCAGGTCGTCGACGTGTTCCAGGCCGACGGCACGAGCGTGCCCATGTTCAACGACAAGCACCTGTCGTGGAAATGGGAATGGGCCAAGGAGATGGTCGACACCGCGCGGCGGATGAACTTCCCGTATCTGGCCGGCTCGTCGCTGCCGGTTACGTGGCGGATGCCTTCCGTCGACATGCCGTACGGGGCCGACGTGGACGAAGTGATGTGCGTGGCGATTGGCGGCGTGGACAGCTACGACTTTCATGCCCTGGAGACGATCCAGTGCATGGCCGAGCGCCGCAAAGGGGGCGAGACGGGCGTCGAGTGGATGGAAGCCACTCGCGGCGACGCCGTGTGGAAGGCGATGGATGCCGGCTCGTGGGATAGCGGCGGTTGGGATCAGCAGCTATTCGCCGCGTGTCTCTCCCGCAGTCAAACGCTGGCCCAGCCGGAGACGTTCAGCCACCGATACCCAGCGAAGGAGCAGATGCGCGCGTGGGTCAAGGAGCCGATCGCGTACCGCTTCGCTTACAACGACGGCACCAAGGCCACGATGCTATTGATGAACGGACTGGTGGGCGATTTTACCTTCGCCGCGCGACTGCGGGGGCGCGACGAACCCCTTTCGACCATGTTCTATTTGCCGCCCAATCCGAACGTCGTCTATTCGGCCGCGCTCATGTCGAAGGCGGAAGAGACGTTCGTGACGGGCAAGGCCCCCTACCCCGTCGAGCGCACGCTGCTCACGAGCGGCCTCGTGGCCGCGGCCATGCAATCGCTGGCCACCGGAAAGCGCATCGAGACGCCGCATCTGAACGTCCGCTACCAGGCGCCGCGGGAATCGACGTATTGGAATGAACAGGCTTAACAGCGTGTTGAAAAACTGGGACAGGCACCTCGCGACGGCCGTTTTTCGCGGGTCTCGCCGCGACTTGCTCGGAGCCAGTCCCATTTTTCAACGGCCTGTTAAGGCCAGTGGCCGGAGGCTTCTAACCCGACGCGCAAGAATCCGGGAAGAACCGCGGAGGTCGCGGAGGGGCGCAGAGGGAGACAAGGAGACAAGAGGAGAATCAATTCGTGCGATACGGCTGGCCGATCGTTGGGATAATGTCGGCGCTGATTCAATTCGTGGGGCCATCGGTCTATGACGTGGCAGCTCAGGACGCCGATGCGCGTGCCGACAGGCAGACGCCCGTGGGAAGCTGGCGGCTGGTGGGCGAGATGAACGAGACAAGGGAGTACGCGGGCGGGGTGCGGCTTGGGGATGGAAGGGTGCTGGCGGTGTCGGGGCATCCGCTGGCGGGCAAGTCGATCGCGAGCGCTGAACTGTACGATCCGAAGACGGGCGAGTGGACGAGCACGGGGTCGCTCGGCGAAGCGCGGAATGGGGGCAATCAGGCGACACTGCTCGGCGATGGACGCGTGCTGCTGGCCGGAGGACACAGTAATACCAAAGTCATCGGCGGGGCCGAGCTGTTCGATCAGGCGACGGGAAAATGGACGGACGCCGGCAGTCTCGCTGTCGCGCGCGACCCGGTGGCCACGCTTTTGGCCGACGGCCGGGTGCTGGCGGCCGGCGGCATCAACTGGTACAAGGGCGATGGCAAAATGTATGCCGACTGCGAACTCTACGACCCCACCACAGGCAAGTGGACCGCCACGGGCTCGCTCAGCACGCCGCGCAACGAGCAACGCATGGTGCGGCTCGATGACGGCCGCGTGCTGGCGGTCGGCGGCTACGGACCGGGCGAAGCACTGCTGGCGAGCGCCGAAGTCTACAGCCCGGCGACCGGTCGCTGGGAGAAAACGGGCGACCTGCCCCAGCCGCGAGCCTGGTTCGGGCATGTCAAATTGCAGGATGGCCGGGTGCTGGTCACCGGCGGATACACCGGCGGCCCCACCAAGCGGACCTATTTGGCGACGACCGCGCTCTACGACCCGAAGACGGGCCAGTGGAGTGAGTCCGCGCCGATGCGGCACAAGCGGGGCGGATTCGCGATCGCGCTTGTGGCCGACGGACGCGTGCTGGTCTCCGGCGGCGTGGCGGAGGGCGCGTTGGAATTGAAGAGCGCGGAACTGTTCGATCCCGCCACGGAGACCTGGCAGTCGGCCGCGCCCTTGAACGTGGCCCGGCGAAACCATCGCGCGACGCTGCTGGCCGACGGCAGCGTGCTGGTGATCGGCGGCAGCAACCTTTTCGGAAATCGATATCTCGGTAGCTGCGAGGTTTTTAGCTTCTAGCCCGGATGATTCATTAGCCCGAGTTATATACGAACAAGATAAAACCGCCGATAAACTCGGATGAACAAAGGCACGCCCAAGAACGGACAGAACCGCAGATGAACGCAGATAAACACGGATGATCTGTAATCAATCGCGGCTTTTGGGCCCACGCGCTTCTAATCCCCAACCCCGCAACCCCGCTAACAGCGTGTTGAAAAACCGGGACAGGCACCTCGCGACCGCCGTTTTTCGCGGGTCTCGCCGCGACGTGCTCG
>JBBDNV010000203.1:0-9649 GCA_040877415.1 Pirellulales bacterium | reverse complement strand
AACCAACTTAACCAACGCTCAATTGGGACGCCCCGGCTTCATACATCTTCACCGCTGAGCCGGGCCTTTTCGGCCCTGGGCGATCCGACGCGGCGCCAAATTCTCGAGCGCCTGCCGGCCGGACCGATTGTCAAGTCTCGGCGGGGAATCGCGGGAAGATGCGATTTCGCGAGTTCCGCACGCGGTTGTGACCTAGGGTTGTACCTGGGAGGGCACTATCCATGGGAACCGCTCGCTCTGGAACGATCGGCGCGGCGGCGTTGGCCGTGGCGTGGCTGGTGATGCTTTGCGCATCCGCCGCAGCGACGCCGTATGGCATGGACGCGGTGCCCGAGGCCGATTTCTACACAGGCGCCTGGAATCGATACGGCAGCGACCCGGTTCCCAGCAGCACTACGAACGATTTTGGAAGTCCTACCGTCTACGGCCTGGACGCGATTCCTGGCGCGTTCATCCCCGCGATTCATAGCCTCAAGGATGTGCTGCCTCACGAAACGCTGCGCGTGCTGACCCGGGCGCTTGAAGGGGGCGATGGGGGCGACCTGCCCGAGCCTTTGGAGCCGGCCCGCGAGCCTTGCCCGAAGCCGGCACCCGCCGCGCATGGCCCGCGCGGACGATAGGACCAGGCATTCGAGATCACCGGCGGCCCGAGCTGCCGCGCGCGAACGGGGTCGCCCGCCAGGGATCTTTTCGCGGCCCGGGACTTGACACTACTGTGTCCATAGTAGATACTAGGCTCGTAGTATGTGGGCCGAGCTCTCGGACAACGACGCATGGTCAAACCGCAGCCTTCGGACTTGGAACTGCAGATCCTGGGCGTGTTGTGGGCCGCCGGGCCCAGCTCGGTGCGCGACGTGCTCCAGAGCATGCCCGACGGCAAGGCCCGCGCCTACACGACGATTCTCTCCTGTTTGCAGGTGATGGAGAAAAAGGGCCTGGTGACCCATCGCCGCGAGGGGCAGGGGTACATCTATCGGCCCGCGGTGCAAAAACAGCGCGTGCTGGGTACGGTGGTCCGGCAGTTGCTGCGCAACGTGTTCGGCGGGCGCCCTTCCGTGGCCTTGCATTATTTCATCGCCGAGACCGACTGCACGGGGGAAGAAATCGACCAATTGCGGCGGTTGATCGACCAGGCGGATCAGCGCGAAAAACGCAGTCGAGGCAAACGGGAGTCGCGCTAAGATGGCACCGCGAAAGTAGGGACAGGCAAGGGGCACGTGTCGCCGCCCATTCACCCCCGGATGCGGCGCCGGCACGACCAAGGGGCGGATTCGGCCGAGCGAATCGACGTCATTCGTCTCGGCCGACCGTCTTTTTCCCTGAAGATGCGCCCGGCTTTCTGTTAACTCCCCTGGCGGACGCGTCGGATTCCGCGGCGCATGAGCGATCGCTCTGGCCGACGCGCGCACGGACGCGGTGTTAAACTTTGCCGGTTGGCAAAACTCTGCCGACAGAGTCGACTTTGCCGGGATGGCCGCCTGCGACCCTTCGGCGGCGCGTAACACTTGGCGCGGTCGCGCACAAAGTGCCGGTCGTGTCAGTCCGATAGTATTCGGGGGATAGTGCGCGCCGTGACGGTCGTAACGACTTGGCAGGAATTCGGACCAGCGAGGGGTTCGCTAGGGATGGGATCTTTCAGGCGGCTTGCCCGTGCGCTGATAGCTGGTTGCACCCTGGCCGCCCTGGCGGCCGGCGCGACTTTGGCCCAGCAGTCGGCCGCGACGGCGCAGCTCGCCCCGTTGTCGGCCGCGCCAGCGGGCACGGCGTCGGCGTCGCGGCTGCCGCCGCTCGACGCCGTTTACGATCCCCAATTCACTCTGTCGGGCTTTGCCCAGGGGGGCGGAGATGCTCCGCCGTCGCCGCAGGCGTCGCCGGATGAAATCGCGGAGTTGCGCAGCCGCCTGGAGGCCACGGAAAGTGAATTGGCCCAGATGAAGTCGGAGTCGAAAAGCGCGGCGGACAAGCTCGTCGAACTATTGGGCAAGGCCAGGTCCGGCGGTCCCGATCTGCCGGTGATTCGCTTGAGCGGCTTTTTCCAGGTCGAGGACGGGCTGTTCAGCCAGGGTCCGGACAGCCAGGCGGTGCTGGGCGATATCAAGGACGGCGTGGGCTTCCGCCGTGTCCGTTTGCAAGCCTTGGGCGCGTTGACGGAGTTTACCCACTACAGCATCGAAGTCGACTTTGCCGTCAACGGACGCCCCAGCTTCATGGACGTGTGGGGCGAGCAGTCGAACCTGCCGTTCTTCGGGTCGATTCGCATCGGCCACTTCCGCCAGCCGACGACGATGGACGGGCTGACCAGCGTGCGCCATCTGGAATTCCTCGAACGTTCCCTGCCCTTCCAGGCGATGGACCCCTTCCGCCGCACGGGCATCATGGCGTATCGGGTGTCGGAAGACGAGCTGTCGACCTTGGCCTACAGCGTGTTCGCCACCGGATTTACGTTCTTCGACGGCACGGGGCTGGCTTATGCGACGATCGGCGACACGCGATTCGCGACCGAAATCACCGACAGCGGCGGCATTTCGTTCGCCATCCGCGGCACACACCTTTTGTATTACGACGAGCCGGCCGAGGGACGCTACCTCGTGCACATCGGCGGCGGCTACGACTTCAGCGAAATCGGCGGACAAGGTACGACCGGCCCATTTGCCAAAACGTACGAAGCCCGCGCCATTCCCGAGTATTTCCTGGGCGACATCACCGGCGGTTTTCTCACCGCCGCCGGCACGCCCGTGGTCGTCGACAGCGGCCGCATCCTGGCCAACAACTTCCACTTTTTCCACATCGAGTTGGCGGGCAACTACGGCTCGGCCCATTTTCAAACCGAGTTCCTGGGCACGTTTTTGAATCAAATGAACGGGCCGGTTGTGTTTTACTATGGCGCGTATCTCCAGGGGGGCTATTTCTTGACCGGCGAAAGCGCCGGGTACAACCGGCAAACGGGCGTGCTGGATTACAACTGTAAACCGTACAGCGAATTCTTCGGCACCGGAGCCAACGGACGTATGGGTGGCTGGGGCGCCTGGGAACTGGCCTTCCGCTGGTCGTACCTGAACGTGACCAATTCGAACGTCGACCCGGCCAACATTCTGCCGGGTCCGGCGGGTCCGCCGCCTTCACCCAACCCCGGCGCGGTGAACGAAAGCACCTTGGCGCTCAACTGGTGGTGGAATCAGTATACCCGCGTCGAGTTCAACTGGATTCACAGTATGCCGGTCTACAACGCCGGCGGCTTCGCGCCGTTCGACATCTTCGCCACAAGGTTTCAGGTGGAATTCTAAAGCGCCGCCGCGCGGCGGCGGCAAGATTGCCCGCGCTCACTTCTGCGCCGAGGCGCCGGCGCGGCCTTGCAGTTGTCGGGCTTGCTGCAAGAGCACTTTGTACTGGGCCACCATTTCCGGGCCGCTTAAGCGCGGGCTGAGCACGAGCGTGGCTGTGAGCAATTGTTCGGCCTGCAGGGCTTTCTCCCGGTTGCCGGTTTTCAGGCTGTCGGTCGCCAGGCAGGAAGCCGCGTTGTAAACGACCTCGTAATATTCGGGTGGTTTGCGGCGGGCGCGGGCCAGCCTGGTGCGCAAGAGGGTCCAATGCGCCACGGCGTCGGCGAGTCGCGCCGGATCGACGTCGGCCCAGGCTTGCAGCAGCCGGCCCTTTTCCATTTTGGGCTCGAGTGCGTTGGGAAAGGCCGCGATGAGCTCGTCGACTTGTTTGAGCCCCTCTTTGAACTCGTCTTCTTTTTGAGCTTTCCGGCGGATCAGGCCGACGAGCTGGGTGCGGATGCGGGTCAAGGCGGCCGCGTTAGCCTTGCCAAAGGCCGGATCGCTGTCGCCTTGCGCAAGAATGGCCAGGTAGAGCGTACGCGCCGTGTCGGTCTCGTTCAATTGGGCGCTGGTGTCGGCCAGGTAGATGCGGGCCGCCAGCGACTGCTCTTTGCGCGGCACGAGCTGGGCGAGCAACCCGGCCACGAGTTTCTTGCGTTTTTCGGCTTCGCTTTCGGCGGCCGAGCGGCGCGCGGCGTCGCCCCCGGCTTCGATCACCTCGGCCTCGGCCTCGTGCCAGCGATCGCCGAACGTCTTTACGATCGAAATCAACACGCCGTTGGCGGCCGGGGCGTCAGGCGCCAGCTCGAACAGCAATCCGGCCGTCTCGGCGGCCTTGCCCAACTCGCCCTGGGAAATCTCGGCCCGGGCCGCGGCGAGAAACACGCGCAACAGCATGTTGTCCAGCGGATCGGGCTTTTGCGCGCGGATCCACTCCACCAGCGGCTCGACCAGCTCGGCGGCCTCTTTCATCCGGCCGGCTTCGGCGACGACCTCGCTATAGAGCAATTGAGTCTCGAGCATTTGGCGCGACATGGGCTCGCCCTGCGGGGCACTTTTGCGCTGGCCGCCGAGGCTTTCGCGCAGTTGTTTTTCGGCCGTGGTCCGCTCGCCGGCCAGGCGCTCGGCGCCCGGCTGAGGGCCGCCTTGGCGTTGCCACGTCAAGTACCGCCGCCAGTGCGTTTGACCGGCCAGGAACAAGGCCGAAGGATAGCGCAGCGAGCGGGGATTGACGTTCTCGAAGACTTTTAGCGCCTCGTCTACTTCGCCGCGCACGAGGCTGGCCTGTCCCAGCGCGATCCGGGCGTCGTCGGCTTCGGCCTTGTCGGGCCAGCGCTGGATCGTGTCCTTGGCTATGGCCGCCAGCTCGGCCAGCGATTCCTGCTTGTTCTCGCTCCCGGCGTAAAGCGACAGCGCGGCCGCAACGGCCAATGACGCGGCCGGCGGAGCCAACGGACTGTCGGACCGCTCGTCCATGAGCTTGCGGGCCAGGGCCAGCGACTCGGCGAACTTGCCGGCCGTGTAGTGCGCGGCCGCCCATTGATAGCGGGCATAGTCCAGCCGCTTTTGCGCTTCGGCGACGCGCTCTTTGTCGGTCGCGCTGGCGCGCAGCTCGAGAGCCCGTTCGAGCGCGGCGGCAGCCGCGGGCCAGTCGAGGCTGTCGGAGGCGCTTTCGGCCAGCGCGAACCCTTCGTCGAACGTCTTGACGGTCGAGAGATCCTGCGCGCCGCTCTGGGTGTACTGGCGGCGCAGCAGGATCGCTTCCTGCTGGTACGGGCCGCGCGAACGGGCGATTTCGGCCAGGCTCGCCAGCGCCGATCGGACCAGCGGGCCTTTCTTCGCACCGGCGATTTCCTCGGCGTGCGCGAGATTTGTCTTGGCCACCGCAAGCGCGACGCCCTGGTAGGCGTCGAACTTTTCCCACGGTCGGCGTAACTTCAACCACTCGTTGGCTTGCTCGAGAAAGGGCCCCAATCCCTGCACGCGTTTGACAACGAGCAGGCGATGGTACTGGGCTTGGGCGAACAGGGGCTCCAGGCCGGGTGCACGCTCGCGCCCTTCGGGGGCCGTGGCCAGCACTTCGTCGTAGATGTCGAGCGCCAACTGATCGTTTCCCAATTCGTCAACGCTGCGGCCGTGCCACAGGTGCGCGTGCAGGCCGACCAGGCTTTCGCGATAGGACTGGAACAGGTCGTCGAACGCGCCGGCGGCGGCTTTGAAGGACGCCTGGCGCTGGGGCGATTTGCGGTCTTCAATCGTCTGGCCGAGGTGAAAGTCGATCTTCGCCGCCTTGAAGCGGCAGTCGAGCCAGGCCAGCTCCGCATCGCGCAATGCTTCCGCGGCCTCTCGCTGCTTTCTGGTCAAAAGGGCAGCCGATCGAGGACGCTTGCCGTCTTCTGAGGCCTCGGAGCGCAGCGCGCTAAGCCGCTCGAGGTAGCGCTGGGCAGCGTTGACATAGCGCGGGCCGGCTTCCTCCAGGTCGGACCGCGCGGCGGCCAGGTGCTTTTCCTTGAGCGCCGCGTCTTTCAGCCCGCTCGCGGCGCGGACCTGCTCCAACGCCCGATCGAGCGTCATATCGCCCCACGACTCCATGGCACCGGCCACCGCGGGGTGATCGGGGTGCTCCTTGAGAAACTTGTCGAGGTGCGTTTGGGCCTTGGCCTGTCGAGTTTCGGCTTCGGCGGCGTTGAAGGCTTCGGCCACGGCCGCGCGGTAACTGCGCGACAGCTCCAGATCCCAAGTCTCGTTCAATTCCCGGGGCACCCGGCCAAGGGCGCGCAATTGTTCCAGGTAATCGAGCGCCGCTTCGCCGTACCCGTGTGCCTGCGCAGCGTGGACAAAGCGGAACACGGGCTCGTCGGCGCGTATCGGGCTCGAAAGCCAGAGCGGCGCGAGCATGAAGCCGAGAGCTGCCAAGACGCCTCGCAACGACGTCATGTCATTCCGAGGGGTGCCACGGGTGGCTTGTCCACCCGTGCTCGCCAGGCACTGCTTGACAAGCAAGCCGTGGCACCCGGCGAACGGAGTCCTGCGTCGTTGGTTCGGCAGAGCGTTCAATGCTGTTCACACTGCGAAAGGAATGGCGAACGGCACCGTACCAGCGAGACTCTGCGTGCTCACGCTCTCGCGTGAGCATGGCACTTGCGCGTGAACATGGCGCCTCGTGGCGCCCGGCGAGCATCGGCGCGCCCGCTGGCTACTTCGCGGCGGTCGTCTGCTTGGCCGGATCGGTTTCCTGCGGGTCCTCGGCGTCGAGTTTGTACAGCGGCAGATATCGGTAATAGACCTCGAGCGTCAGGCAGCTCAGGCTGGTGGACATCAACCGCCCGCCTGGTTCTCGGTGCTTGTCGGACGTGGGTTCGCCCGGGTCCCAACTGCCGGCGGCACAGCCGTCCTTGACCTGCGTGTCGATCAGCACCCGCCGCATCTGGCGGTTCCACGAGTCCCACTCGGGTCCCGGCACGTTGTGCATCACTTGCGTGGCGTAATACCAGTAATAAATATCGCGGCGCTGGATGTCGGGCAGGTTTCTCATCAGGTAGGCCATGCCCTCCCGGATCGCCGGGTCGTCGCGGGTGGCTCCCATGTATTGCGTACACAAGAGTCCCACGGAGGTCATCGACGCAGTGGCCCCGGACATCGGGTTGTAGGCAAACAGTCCGCCGGTTTTGCTCTTGGTTACCTTCTTGAGCCACTTTTTCGCGCCGTCGAACGTCGGCGCGTTGGTATTCAAGCCCGCCATCTGGGCGCTTTTGAGCGCCATCAACTGCCAGCCGACGACCGAAGTGTCGCCGAGCGTGGCCTGCGGCGGAATGCCGTAGTGCCAGCCGCCGGTGCCGGGGATCTGCGCTTTCTCGATGAAAAAAATCGCGTTCTGCGCGGCCAGTCCCAAGCGCGAATCCTTGGTCAGTGCGTAGGCTTCGCACAACGTAATGGCGGCCAGTCCGTGCGCGTACATGTTGCCGTCGTCGCGCAGATCGCCGTCCTTCTTCATCTTGCTGATCAACCAGTTGAGGCCGGCTTGAATGTTGCGCCGATAGGGTCCTCGGGCCTGTGTGTGCGTTTGTCCGGCGGCCAGAAAGGGCAACAGTCCCATGGCCGTGGCGGCGATGTCGGACTTTGAGCTTCCGCCGCCGTTGCACGGCTGGCCTTTGCAGTACTGTGCGAAGCCGTTGAGGCTCCAACTGCCGTCGGCGTTCTGATGACGGGCCAACCAGTTGAGTGCCGCGGCGACCGCCCGTTCGCTGGCCTTTGTGCCGCCGTATCCGCCGACCATGGCCTTGCGCGACGCGTCGTCGCCTCGCGCGCCGAATCCGTTTCCACTGCCGCCGCCTCCCGGGCCTCGGCCGGAACCGGAAGCGCCCAAGCCGGTGCCGCGCACGAGCGGGCCGGGGCCCAGCGCCTCGGCGGCCAATCCATCCAATCCGCCGATGCCGCCGCTGGCGGACGAACCGCCGCCGCCGGCCGCCAGCGCGTCGGATGCCGCGGGAACCTGCTCATCCGTGTCAATCGTGGGCGCGTCGACCAGGCTGAGGGTTTCCGTGTTCAGCTCCGCCGGCTCGAGCGGCGTCTCGCCGACTTCGAAGTGATCGAGCTCGGGCTGGGGAATTTCCGTATCCACGGCGGATTCGAAGGCCGGCGCCTCGCCTTCTTTGGCCGGGGCTGTGACTTTGCCCAACAGCAGCAGCACGGCCGAGAGCGCGACGGCGTGGGCCGTCACGCTCGCGGCATACCAGACGCCGCTGGTCACGGCCCAGGCCTTAACCGAAAGGGCGACCGCAGCCGGCTCGATTTGCCGCATGTTGGCCAGCAGCCGAGCAGGATTTGGTAGATACGTTCGCACGCGACGCGGCCCCCACGCTTCCGCGATTGCCGATTTCCAGTTGGATGCGAAAAGGCGCAACCTCAACCTTGCGCCCCTGACCCGGCGAACGGCCCGTTCGCCCCAAAACTCCCCCGCCACACGGGAGTTTCGTTACGGTCGCCCTCCAGCATTCGATTATCCCTTGCCTGCCGGCGATGGTCCAGTCATTTCGTCCCGGGAGGATCGACATCCACGTCAAACGCCGGACCGCCTGGAACGATCAGGTCATCTGGCGCCGACTCTTCTCCCTCCAGCCAGGCCTCGATGGCGCGATCGTCGCTCGATGCATCGGGTGGTTGGGCCGACGGCCCGTGTCGGGCCCGCCCCAGCAATACCAGACCCCACCGGACCGCCAGCAGCACGACGAGCACAAGCGCGATATACCAGGTCCAGGTCCACTCGCCGCGAAGCGCAAGCGGATTGTGGGGCGCGGGGTGCCAGATGAGCCGTCCGATCAACAGCGGGGTGGCGCGGGTTTTTCCGTCGCGGTCTTCGTAAGGGAGCAGTTTGAGAAAGTAGCCGACGAAGGTGGCTTCTTCGTAAATGTTCTCGCCGCGGGGCATATCCGGCGGAAGCTCGGGCACGATCATCCAATACCAGTACGGCTGCGATTGGCTGTTCCAGCCGAACGCTTCGTAGATGGTTTTGATCCCCAGCTCGTTTTCAGCCACGCGGCTGACCATGAGGGTGCGGCGCAAATGAACGGGGATTTCAACCAGCTTTCCGCGCCACTTTTCCGGCTGCTGCCAGAGGTCTCGGAACGTGACCTCCTTAAGGGCGCGCTTCCGAAGCGCGGCGGTCGGCTGGCGAAGCTCCCACGCGACCAGCCGCCAGTAGGCCGGCATTTCCTCCTTGCCCAGCGGCACTTTGTCGGCCACGGCGGCAAACTCTTCGCGCGCCGCGTCGCGCTCGGCCGGGTCCAAATCGGTCGGGCCCGCGGCGCTGGGCACCTCGCTGGCCGCCGCTGGGTGGTCGCTTTGGGCCTTCTCGGCGATGCCGGTTTGGGCGACGTCCGGGGCGATCCACCGCCACGTGTCGGGATCGCGGGCCCGATCCGCGAGCAACAACAAGACGCCCAGCATGACCACCAGCGCCGCGAGCCGCGCGAGCTCCGTGCCGCGGAAGAACGTGGCCGGCCGGCGATCTCGCACTCGACGCATGGCGTAAAATCGGCGGAGGATGAAGGGTCTAGGACGTCAGTTCATTATAGCGGCGTCAGATACCAGCCCGAAGCGCAAGTTTTGATGTTGCGCTTTCGTGATCGTCCGTCGAAAATCGCCACGAAAATTGTGGGCCCGCCAACCGGCCGCGTAGCGGCCAAGGCATTTAGCGGTGGGCGCCTAGCCCACCGATTCGAAGCGCGCCAAACGGCCTAAGAGCCGCGCATGCGGCGTAGGCAACTGACCGCCCACGCCGCTTGCGCGGCTTGAACTATTCTTGGCGCATCGAGTCGGTGGGCTGGCGC
>JBBDNV010000202.1:0-9662 GCA_040877415.1 Pirellulales bacterium | reverse complement strand
GTGGAAGATGCCGAGCGCCGCTTGCAAGAGGCGAAGCGACGCAGCGATGAATTGACCGCACAGGGGCGACATGAAGAAGCCACGCTCGTCATCCCCCCCGGCTACTACTGGCGCTGGTCCGGTCAGTTCGAGAACCAGCAGCGGGCCACGCGCCGCTTGTCAATCGTCGTGCCGCTTGTCCTACTGACGATGTTCGTCCTGATTTATATCGGCTTGGGACATTGGTGGATGGCGATCATCGTTTTCTTCGGAATCATCGTCTCGGCGTCGGGCGGATTTCTGATGCTCTACCTGTGGGGCGTCAACCTGAGCGTGGCAGTTTGGGTCGGATTCATCGCGCTATTTGGCGTGGTGGATGATGCCAGCGTCGTAATGCTCGATTTTCTCAAACGCCAGTTTGCGTCGCGCGAGCCCGGCAGTATCGAGGAAATCCGCGAAATGGTCTTGGAGGCGGGGCTCAAGCGCGCCCGGCCGTTGATCATGTCCACGGCCACGACGGTCTTCGGGCTGATGCCAATCTTTCTCACTCACGGTCGCGGTTCTGACATCATGCAGCCGATGGCCATACCCAGCGTGGGCGGAATGTCCATCCAACTCATCACGCTCTTCATCGCACCGTGCCTTTACTCCGCGGTCCAGGAGTGGCGCTTCAGGCGACGCAGTGCCAATCGATGACAAGGCGGCTGACGTCGTATTCAGTTCATTGGTCTTCCACCATCTCCCACGTCCGGTGAAACGAGGAGCCTTCCGCGAGGCGCCGCGTATTCTCAGGCCGGGAGGAGTGTTCTTACTTTGTGATTTTTCCGTGCCCGTGAGCAAGCCAGGAGCGTGGATCGTTGGTCTGTTTGGAAAGTTTGAATCGGGCGTCGCGAACCAAGGGGCCGGTGATCTCCTGAAAATCGCTGCTTCCGAGTCCTTGTCCGTGGTGCCACGCTGGACGCGTCTTGGTTGCATCACGCAGCACGAGATGCGATCGGCGCGGCAATGACAGATCGCGCGGCGAGCGTAGTGAGAGCTGCACAACACACCACGTCGCTTGCTTTCGGGCTGGCTGCTAGCACTCGCGGTCGCGAGTTGCCATTGACGCGACTCGCGCGGATCCGCACAATGCCGCGACTTTTTGCCGGGTGGCTCGGCGCTGCTCAAGACAAAGCGCTCGGCCCGGCGATAAACGGACTGGGTGCGGAGCATCCCGAATTCCGCTTCATGGATAGGGCTCTCGTGTTCACCGAAACATCCAGGTCGATCGTCGGACGTGCCGCAATGTGGCTGGCGGCGACGATGCTGCTCTGGCCGGCGGCGCCACAACGAGCCTGTGCATGCGAGCATCTGTCGTCCGGGAGCTCCGTTTGTGGCAAGCGAACTGGCGACGGACGCAGCTTGTGCTGCCAGACGTCGGGACGTTCCCCTTGTTGCTGTAAGTCGATACCTGGCAGGAATTCGACGAGGGCCTGCTGTCGAAGTGCGGCATCGGTTACTGGCTGGCGTGGCAATTCCTGCCGCTGTGGTTCAGCCTGTACATGCCACGTGTCCCAACGCCCCGATTCGCCGTCCGAGAACCCAGCGACCTCAACCGACGGTACAAATCGACGCGTTGAACTCGGACGCCTGCCACAGACCGTTGTGCATGTCGCAAATGCCGATCTGCCAGCAGGCTGCGACGTTCGGCTGTCCCTCCATGTCATCTCTGTGACTGCCAAGGATCGCTGTCGCATGCTCTCGCGATTCACGATCTGATATTCTCCAAGGGGACACTGCGCGCACTGCTGTGCGCGAGTGCTGTTTTGGTGTCCCTCTTCTCGGCGCGTTAAGCGGTATACCGCTGCGCGCAGCGTAGCTTGTCGGTCCGTCGTGAGTGGTTGCGTCGGTTCATTTTGTTGAAAGGAAAGCTGTCATGAAAACTCGATACATCCGGTTAGCCGCATTCCTGCCGTTGGCCACCTTACCTTGGTTCGCGGCCTGCGGATCTCCGTCGACCGGTCCATCGGCAAGTCCGCCGGCAAGCACCCAGGCCAGCCACGTCGAGCACGATCACGGTGATCATGACCATGGCTCCACAGGGGAAGTCGCCGAGCAGTTGGCCAAGCTTTCCCCGGAGGACAGGACCGTGGCCGAGAAGCAAAAGATCTGCCCGGTCACCGATGAGCCGTTGGGCTCCATGGGCGTTCCCCCGAAAGTCACGATCAACGGACGCGAGGTGTTTATCTGCTGCCAGGGCTGCGAGGGAGAACTGCGAGAGAAGGCCGACGAGTACCTGGCGAAATTGCCAAAGTAGCGCCCCGCGGGAATCCTGGGCGCTGTCCCAGAACTTGCAGCCAGCGCTCTGGCGTGGTTGGCGCAAGCCCGTGCGAAGTGAAAGGATGATTGTTGTTCGGTAAAGGGGCTGTCCACCCTGATTGGGAGTTTTTCGTGGCATCGCGACTCGTAAGCCTGCTGCTGATGGTGACGATGACGCTCGCGAGCGTCATTCCGTGTCTCGTCTGAAGCCGTTCTTTCATCTCATCCATTGACGTGTTCGGCTGCGCCCGCGAGGCGCGACGGCGTTTGCGGATGTATCGCGCAGATATTGCATTCCCGGAGGCTGTACGATGTCCGAGCTCCCTTCCGATCAGGTCCCGCGCCAGGCACCACCCCAAGATGCCGCGTTGATTGATGCACCCGCACCGCCGGCGGCCGAGCGTAGTCTGTCTCGCTGGCAGGCATTCTGGTTCGCCGCACGGATGATGGAAATTCGTTTGCGATTCGTATTGGTGCTCGTCGGCGCTGGCTTGCTGATTGGCTATTGGGACACTCTGGAAAACTACTGGGACCGCTGGACGCGCCCTGCCGTCGCCGACGGCGGCAACATCGGCCGCGACACGGAGTTCTACTGCCCGATGGATCCCGCCGTCATACGAGATAGCTTGGAGCCGAACGGCTCGGTGCCGAAATGCCCGATCTGCGGCATGCCGCTCTCGAAGCGCAAGAAAGGCCAGCCGATGGAGTTGCCGCCTGGCGTCGTGGGTCGGGTTCAACTTTCGCCCGCGCGCGTGCGCCTGGCAGGAATCCGCACGGCAGAAGTTACCGTGCAGCCGCTCACACGAGAGATTCGCACGGTCGGTGACGTGATCTACGACGAGAGCCATCGCGCACGAATCGTGACGCGAGTCAGCGGCTACTTGGAAAAACTGTTCGTCAATAAGTCGTTCGTCGAGGTCTGCGAAGGCGATCCGCTGGCGGAGATCTACAGCCCTGAGCTTTATGCCGCCGTGCAGGAATTGCTCATCTCGAAGAACGCCACTCATCCGCTGCTGGTCGGGTCAGGTCGCTCAAAACTCAAGCTGCTCGGTATCGATGACCGCGAGATTGACGAGATCATTCGCCGAGGTGATGCAGACTACCGCCTCGTGCTCCGCTCGCCGCGTCACGGCTTCGTAACTCGCAAGGACGTACTGGAAGGCGAGAGTGTTTCCGCAGGGCAGATGCTCTTCGAAGTCGCGGACCTGACGACGATCTGGATCGAGGCGGATATCTTCGAGAAGGATGTGCGAGCGATCCACGTCGGCCAGTCGATCGAGGCCCACGTCGAGTCTTTTCCCGAGAAAGCATTCCACGGAAAAGTCTCCCTTGTCTATCCCGAGTTACAGACCAGCACCCGTACGAACCGCGTGCGGTTCGAGATTGATAACGCCGACCTTCTCTTGCGGTCGGGCATGTATGCCACAGTGCATCTGCGGACGCCGATCATTGAGATGGAGCCATTCAAGACCGTCCTGGAGACGTCGCAGCAGCCGATTGGCGATTCCGAGAAACTGATCGCCCAGCAGCGCATCTGTCCGGTGACCGGCGCACCGTTGGGCAGCATGGGCGAACCGGTGGCTATGAAACTTGGCGGTCGGCCGATCTACATCTGTTGCGAGGGGTGCAGGAAGCAGCTCGAAAGCCACGCCGAGTACTACCTGGCTCGGATGCAGACAGTAACAACGGAAGGCGTACTCGGCGTGCCCGAACTCGCCGTCATCGACACCGGCAAAGAGAAAGTGGTCTACATCGAGCGGGAACCGGGGCTGTACGAGGGTGTGGAAGTAAAGTTGGGACCGAAATCAGGTGGATTCTACGCGGTGATTGAAGGCTTGCTGCCCGGCGATCGCGTGGCGGCCGCCGGAGCATTCTTGATCGACGCGGAAACACGCTTGAACCCGGCGGCTTCAGCGGCGTATTTCGGCGCCGGCGGCGGTCCTTCGGGCGGCCGACCTTCCGCCAATGGCTCGGGACCGTCATCGGATCCCGGGACGTCGGAGCCGACTCAGCCGAGCGACGATGATTTGAAGAACCTGGAAAAGTTGCCGCTCGCAGATCGCGACTTGGCTCGGACGCAGCAGCTTTGTCCGGTCACAGGCATGCCGCTTGGTGCCATGGGCGTGCCGATCAAAATCATCGTGGCCGATGAGAGTGTGTTTATTTGCTGCAAAGGGTGTGCAATGCGGGCGGAAAGGGATGCCGAGAAAACTGTCGAAAAGGTCAGGCGGTGGCGGGCGTCGTACGTGCCTCCAGCGGAAACCAAGCGGCGGTAACACGCCGAGTTGAGCTTTCGACTTCGCTAGCGAATCTCAAGCGAGCCCGGTTCAAGCATAAGGCCATCGTCATGATCGAAAAAATCATCGACTATTCCGTTCGTAACCCGCTCGTGGTATTTGTCCTGGCATTCGCCGTCGCTGCTTGGGGCGTTTATGCCGCGATTCACACGCCGGTCGATGCCATTCCCGACCTCTCTGAAAACCAGGCGATCGTGTTTGCCGATTGGCCGGGACGCAGCCCGAAGGAGGTCGAGGACCAGGTCACCTATCCCTTATCGGTGAACCTGCAGGGTTTGGCCGGTGTTAAGGCGATTCGCGCCACGTCGGAGTTTGGCTTCTCGATGGTTAATATCATCTTCGAGGACGGCGTGGACTTCTACTTTGCCCGCCAACGAGTGCTGGAACGTCTTTCGATTGCCGCCACGTTTCTGCCCGGAGGTGTCTCGCCGTACCTGGCTCCCGACACGACGGCTCTAGGACAGATCTTCTGGTACACGCTCGAGGGCGAAGGCTACGACATGGGCCGGCTGCGGGCAATTCAAGATTGGTTCGTCCGCTACCAGCTCTATAGTGTCCCCGGCGTGGCCGAGGTCGCATCAGTCGGCGGATTCCCGATCGAGTATCAGATCGACGTCGATCCGAACAAGCTGCGGGCGTACAACGTCTCGCTCGGCGAGCTGTACATGGCCGTCAGCAAGTCGAACTCCACGGTCGGCGGCCGCGTGATTCAAAAGGGCAATTCCGAGTATCTCGTCCGCAGCGCCGGCTGGATTCAATCGCTGGGCGACATCGAGAAAACAGTGATCAAGGCGGTGGATGGCACGCCGGTCTCCGTCGGCGACGTGGCTGCCGTGCAGTTCGGCTCGGCACAGCGTCGCAACGTGCTGGAGAAAAACGGCAACGAGGCGGTCGGTGGCGTGGTGCTCATGCGCTACGGCGAGAACCCGCTCACCGTGACCGAACGAATCAAGGAGAAGATCGAACAGGTTCAGGCCGGCCTGCCTGACGGAGTGCGCATCGTCCCTTTCTACGATCGCACACGGCTCATCCACAACGCCATCGATACCGTGACGGGATCGTTAGTCGAAGAGAGCATCGTGGCCAGCATCGTGATCGTGTTTGTGATGTGGCACTTCCGCAGCGCGCTGATTATCTGCCTGATGTTGCCGCTGGCGACATTGATTTCTTTCATTCTAATGCGCCAGCTCGGCATTTCCTCGAACATCATGTCTCTCTCGGGGATTGCCATTTCGATCGGCGTGTTGGTGGACGCGGCCATCGTGATGGTGGATCAGGGCGCGCACACGCTACACGGCCACTTTGGGCGCAAACCTGTGCATGGCGACACGCGCGAACTTCTATTGCCATCGCTGCGCATGGTCGGGCGCCCGATCTTCTTTTCGCTGGCCATCATGATCATCAGCTTCGTGCCGGTGTTTGCATTGAGTGGCATGGAAGGCAAGATGTTCCACCCGCTGGCGTATACCAAGTCGTTTGCGCTGATTGGCGTTTCGGTGCTCGCCATCACGCTCGTTCCGGCCCTGATTCCATGGCTGGTGCGTGGACGGATTCGGCACGAGGAGGATAGTTGGCTGGTCCGTCGCGTCATCGAAATCTACCGCCCTGTGCTGGCCTTTGTGATGAATCACCCGTGGCCAGTGGTATGGGCAGTTGGCGTGATCTACTTGCTCGGCGCAATTCCGACCGGCTCGGCGTGGGTCTTTGCGATCGCCCTGGCGTCCGTCCTCGGCATGAACATTTGGGCTTCGTGGGGAGAGGAGCAGTCGTTTCGCAAGCATTGGCGATGGGTGGCGTTACTGTGGTTTACGGGCATTTCAATTGCCTCTGGGGTTGCGATCTTCAATGGCTGGCGGCCCAGCTGGGTGCCCTCCGGGCTCGCGCAGAACGGTTGGCTGTTGGCCGCCGCGGCCGCTGGCGGTACTGCGGTGTTCAGCTTGCTCGTCGTGCGGCTGATGGCCTCGATGCAATACGCGGCCACATTGACGGTCGTGGGCAGTCTCGTGCTAATTGGCCTGGTCGCGAAACAAACGATGACTCCGCTGGGCCGTGAGTTCATGCCGCCCTTGGACGAAGGTTCGATCCTCGATATGCCGGTTACGGTCCCTCGCGCGTCGATCACCCAAGCGGCCGACGACCTCAAGGCGCGAGACGCGGAGTTGCGTGCGTTTCCGGAGATCGAATTGGTTGTAGGAAAAACCGGCCGAGCGGAAACGCCGACGGATCCAGCGCCTCTGGACATGATGGAAACCGTGATCAGCCTGCGTCCGCGCGAGTACTGGCCCAAGCGCGAACTGCGCTATGACGACGCTGTTCGGCAGACGCGCCGTGTCGCCGAATCCATGCAGCGCCAAGGTCTGATCACGACTACGAAACCTGCTGAGTTGGATCAAGTCGTCAGCGATGGCAGCATGCTTGCGCTTCAGGAATTCGATGCCACCATGCGGTCGATGGTGCTGCAGGAGTTCGTACTCTTCGAACAACAGTTGGCACCGGAGTTGACCACGGCAGCGGTCGCGGAGGTTGTCCGCTTGGTCGGCGAAAACGGGAAACTCAAGCGGCCGGTGGAGAGCGAAACGCAACTGGCCATCGCCGAAGCGCTCGCCCCTAAGCTCGGCCCTCTGCTTGTGACATCGGCAGATTCCACCGTCGTGGCGAAACTGTCGCAAGCGGTCGCCGAACGCTTGGCCGCCCACGGATTTGTGCAGTCGAGTTCCGACTTGCTCGTGATCAAGCCGGGTCCGATCGCGGCAGTCGTCGAGCAAGGCAAAGAGGCATTGGGGATGGTCCGCGTGACATTCACTTCGACCGTCCTCTCAACGGTCGAAGCCGAGCGAGTGCAGCGTTGGAACCGATTCATGAAGCAGCTCAATTGGCAGTTGCACGATCGAGCTGTCCCGCTTTACACGCGGCTGGCCGTCGAGCACGCCCGAAAGATAGCTCAAGAATTGAAGCACTGGACGAATAAACCCGACCCGCACCTGCTGGCCGGCGTCCAAAACGAGACCCAGGCCGCGTTTGCCGACGAATTGATGCTCTGGCAAAGGACGAAAGATGCGCTATTGAAAGAGATGGACTCCGTCGTGCAGATGCCCGGTTGGGGCAACATCTGGACGCAGCCGATTATCAATCGCGTGGATATGCTCGCCACCGGCGTCAACACGATGCTCGGGGTACGTGTCTTCGGCGATGACATCAACGAAATCGCCGCAGGCTGCAACGAAATTGCCGCAGTCTTGCGCGGGATCCGGGGTGCCGTCGACGTTTCCGCCGACCAGGTCGTCGGCGAAGGCTATCTGGATATCAACATCGACCGCGAAAAGGCCGCCCGCTATGGCGTCAGCGTAGGCGACATTCAGGATGTAATAGAAACCGCGCTCGGCGGAAAAGTCATCACGATGACGGTCGAGGGACGCGAGCGGTTTCCGGTGCGCATTCGCTATGCCCGCGCGTTTCGCGAAGACGAACAGTCGGTGCGCGACCTTCTTGTGAGTGCGACGAACGGCATGGCCGCAACTGCCGAGAACCCAGAATCAATGCCAAACGGAACCCCCAGAGGGATGGCCAGTCGCGCTCAGATTCCACTCTCCCAACTGGCCGACGTGCAGATCGTCCAAGGTCCTTCGATGATCCGCAGCGAAAATGGCCTACTCCGTTCCTACGTACGCTTGAACGTCCGCGACCGCGACATCGTCGGTTTCGTCGAAGAGGCTCGGCAAGCGGTGGCATCGAAAGTTGGTCTGCCTCCCGGAATGTATATCGAGTGGACGGGGCAGTTTGAACACGAATTGCGGGCTCGCCGCACGCTGTCGATCATCGTGCCCGCGGTGGTGCTTGCCATTTTCTTGATCCTGTACATCACCTACCACGACTTCGCCGACACGCTGTCCGTAATGTTCCTGGCTGTTCCCGGCGCGATCTTCGGCGGCGTGCTCTTTCAATACCTGTTTGGCTTCAACTTCAGCGTCGCTGTCTGGGTGGGCTTCATTGCCTGTTTCGGGCTGGCGACCGAAGGTGGTCTGGTGATCCTGGTCTATCTACGGGAAGCGATTGAGGCCCGGGGTGGCCTGCAAAACATGACGCTGGCCGAGGTCCGCCAAGCGGTCATGGATGGCGCTGTCCACCGCACGCGTCCCAAGCTGATGACCGAGCTGACCACCATGATCGGCCTGGCTCCGATGCTCTGGGCCACCGGCACCGGTGCGGAAATCATGCAACCGATGGCCGCACCCGTCCTGGGCGGCATCTTGGTCTCCGACGAGGTGATCGATTTGCTGCTGCCGGTCCTTTTCTACCGCGTCCGAGCTTGGCGGTGGCGGCGGATTCACCGCCTGAAGCTTGGCGAGAGTGATCCAGCCGCACAGGGCGAACTCGCCGCCGCATGAACCAGCCCTGAGCATGGGTAGTACAATGGAGCCATCAAACTCAACCCAATCCGTAAGTAAACTCGGCTCGGCACAGTGTCTCAAGAACACAACGTCTCAAGAAGAGGTCTTGCTGGGTCTCGAAAATCTAAACCTTTACGGCTCGCCGAGCCGTTGATAAAGAATGCTATGAAATGCGCGACCTATCCAACTCGAGCCGTGGTCTCTTGCCTGCTGGCGATCGGTTGGGTTAATGCCGCGTTTTCAGCACCTGTTCCGCTGGCGTCGGTAGCCAAAACAACTGCCGTCCAACGGGTTCCCGTTCACCGGTGCTGCTGCGGCTGCAAAGACGGTCGCTGCTGTGGACGTGCGTGCTGCAAACGGTCAAATCCGTTTCCAGGGCCAGCCACACCGCCTGCTCGCGACGGCGGGAACAAAGAATTCAAGCCTCTGTTGCTCTGCAACTGGATTACCACGTCCGCCAATTCGGCCAGTGGAGCTGACGAAGCGATTCGGCCAGTGTCCGCCCTACGACGACAGCCCTGTGATCCAACTCTGCAATCCCAGCACGTGCAAGGAAAAGGCAAGGAAAAGGCAAGGAAAAGCAAGGAAAAGCAAGGAAAAGCAAGGAAAAGGGCAAGGAAAAGGGCAAGGAAAAGGGGTCATTCTGGCTCTGAAGAAAACTCCTCTGCTAGCTTAGTCCGCTAGCGAGGTTTGTTACGTA
>JBBDNV010000201.1:0-47850 GCA_040877415.1 Pirellulales bacterium | reverse complement strand
ACCTGGCCGCCGCGAATGCCGCCGCCGGCCAGCACGGTGCTCCAGGCATTGGGATAGTGATCGCGACCCGTGTTTTGATTGATCTTGGGCGTGCGGCCGAACTCGCCCATCCAGACGAAGAGCGTCGAGGCCAGCAGGCCGCGCGACTCGAGCTCGGTCATCAGGCTGGCCCAGGCCGGATCGAGGACGCCGGAAAGCTCCTTGACGGTTGCGAAATTGTCGGCGTGCGTGTCCCAGCCGATCGAGCCGGCGCCGCCGTGCGTGATTTCGACAAACGGCACGCCGCGCTCCACCAGCCGTCGGGCCAACAGGCAGCCCTGGCCGAATCGGTTCCGGCCGTAAGCATCGCGGACTTTCGCGGGTTCCTCGTCGAGGTCGAAGGCCTTGGCCGCTTCGCTGCGCATCAGCTTCACGGCCCGGTCGTAGGCGGTCTTGTAGCCGATCGCCGGCGGGCCGGCATGCGTGCCGACGAACCGGTCGTTCAGCCAGTTCAACAGCCCGAGCCGCTGGCTGACCGATTCGCCGCTGACGCTTTCGGGAGGCGCCAGATCGGCCACGGTCAGATCGTCGTCGGGCGCGTCGTCACCACCGCTCGCTTTGCGCTCTTCGCCCACCAGCAGGGGCGCGAATCGCGAACCGAGGAAACCGGGGCTGTAGGCCGCCGGATTGAAATTCCGAAACGGCGCGATGCTGACGAAGCCGGGCAGCTCGGCCTCGGGGTCGCCCAATTCCTTGGACACCAGAGAGCCGAGCGTCGGATAGCGGACCGGCGGGCGCGGCAGGTACCCGTTTCGCAACAGGTACGTGGCGCGGCCATGGTCGCCCTCCTTGGTGCTCATCGAGGGGATGATCGCCATGTGCTCGAGCATCCCCGCGATCTTGGGCAGATGTTCGGAGATCTTGATGCCCGGCACGCTGGTGGCGATTTCCTTGAAGCTGCCGCCGTTTTCGTGTCCGGGCTTCAAGTCGAACGTGTCCATCTGGCTGGGCCCGCCGTTCATCCACAACAAGATGCAGGAGCGTTTGGGCGCTTGCCGGGCCTCGCCGTGGGCCGCCGCTTCGAGCCAGGGCAATGTCGAAGCGCCTACCAGGCCGGCCCACGACAGGCGCAGCATGTCGCGGCGGGAGAGTTCCATGCTCGAGCAAGGTGTCTTGCGGCGGCTCATGGCGGCTACCTTTTGCTTGAATTGGGGGATGTGAACCCAAATCTAATTAATGACGGGCTTTTGACGATTCAACGCCGCTCAATGATTCAACGCCGCTCAATGATTCAACGCAAACTCGGCGCTATTCAAAAGGACCCAAAACACGTCGGCCAGCGCTTGCTTGGGGTTTTGCGCAGCGCCGCCGCGCTCGACGTAGCTTGCCAGCCGCGACAATTCCTCCGGGTCCGGGCGGCGCGACAGCGAGGCCATGAACAGCGATTCCACGCGCTGGGGGGTCGAGAGGAACGGCGCTTCCGCGACGGCCACGAGCGTTTCGCTCGTTTCCAGGTCGGTGGCGTCGCTCACCAGTTTGCCGTTCATGAGTGCCAGCGCCTGCAGGATCGAGGTTTCCGCCTCGGTGCGCGGCACGCTCTGATCGGCGAAACGATTGCGAAACTCGGCGGCCGCGCTGGCCAGATCCACAAGCGGCTGGCCGCCGCGCATCGCGCGGCGCTGTTGGCGGTAGCCGGTGGCCTCGACGATGCTGGCAAAGAGCTGGTCGGCCGTCATGCGCCGAATCGGCACGCGCGCAAACCGCGCGAGGTCGCCCTCGCCGACGCTCTCGGCACGGCTCGAAAGCTGATAGGCCCTCGAGGCCGTGATCGCGCGAATCAGGTAATTCAAATCGAAGCCGTGCGCGGCGAACTGCCGGGCCATCTCGTCCAAGAGCGCGGGATGCGACGGCGGATTGGCCTTGTCCAGGTCGTCGACCGGATCGACAAAACCGCGGCCCAGAAAATGATCCCACAGCCGATTCACCGCGGCCCGCGCGAAGAACGGGTTGTCGGTTTGCGTGATCCAGCGCGAAAGCAGCTCGCGCTTGTTGCCGGACGATTTCCAGTCCGGCGCCGATCCGTCGAGAAACGCGGGCTCGACGACGATCTCGGTGTCGGGGATCAGGATGGCGTTCGGGCTGCCGAGCGTTGCCTTTTTCGCGCCGTCGGGGCCCGGCGCGGCATCGAAAAACGCGGCCAACGACCAGAACTCCCGCCGCGTCCAGTGCGAAAACGGGTGGTCGTGGCACTGCGCGCATTGCACCTGCACTCCCAAAAAGATGCGCGTCGTGCTGGCCGCGATCATCTCGCGTTTCAGCTCGTTGGCCTGAAAGAAAGCCGCCGGGCTGGGCACGAAGCTGCGCATCTGGTTGGGCGCGCCGGGTTGTTCGGCTTCCACGGGCGCGGTCAGCAATTCGCGGACCAGCCGATCGTAGGACATGTTGACGGCGAAGCGCAGCCGCAGCCACGTTTCGAACTGGGGCGTGTTGAGCTGCGATTGAACGTTGTCGGCCGCCCCGACCAGCATCAGCCCGCGCCACGTGTTGGAAAAATGCTGCGCGTGGGCCCCGCGGCGCAATAGCTCGTCGACGACGCGTTTCCGCTTGTCAGCCGACGTGTCGGCCAGAAACTGCTCAACTTCGGCGACCGAGGGAATCTTGCCGATGACGTCGAGGCACACGCGGCGCAAGAATTCCGCATCGTCGGCCGGCGGCGCGGGTTCCACGTTGTCGCGGGCCCAAGCGGCGGCCAGGGCCGCATCGATGCGGGCCGTCAATTCCTCGACGCCCAGCGGTCCGTCCTTTTCGAAAGCCGCCGGGGCGCACGGGGTTTCTTCACCTCGTGACGCCGCGGGAATCGAAAAGCACGCCGCGCAGCCGATTGCCACGCACCACTTTGCGACCGCACGGGCACCGCCCGACGTGCGACTGGGCCGAGCATGCTTGCACGCCATCTCCCCGCTCCTGCTGGACGTGTCCGGAAATCACAGGAACTACCCCGGCGATTCTACCACTCCCGCGCCTTCTTTCCAACATTTGGCCGGCGGCGGGCGATTTTTTTGTTTTGCAATTTCGCTTTCGAGTGGTTCTAATCGATGGATCGGCCGAACCGGAACAGAGACTAGGCGTGCGAAGCCGAGCGCCATGGTTAGGGGTGGAGGTTCGTCGTGCTGGCTGTCGCACAAAGCCGAAATCGCCGATTGGCGCTTCGGGGCCGAATCCGCCGGCTCTCGATCGGGTTGGTCGCCTGGTCGTGCCTGCTGATTTTTGCACCATCGGCCGGCGCCCAGCCCGCTGTCGGGATTCAATTTCCGGCCACCCCAGCAAGTTCCGGCAAGCCCAATTCCGCCTTCACGCTTCCTACACAATCGGCCAACGTGAAGGACGCGCTGGACGAGTTCCAGCGGATGGTCAAACACGAGCAATGGGACAAAGCCTTCGAGGCGCTGGCGGCCATCTCCGAGAAGAAGACCGAAGGCTTTATCGACCGCGGCGACGGGGTGTTAGTGCCTTCGGGCCTGCTGGTGCGGGGGCTGCTGGCCGAGTTGCCCAGCGCCGGAAAGAGCGCCTACCGTTTGTTTTACGATGCCGAGGCCGCGCGGCTTTGGGCAAATGCGGTCGGCAAGGCCGAGCTGGAAAATCTCTCGGCAATCGTGGCCAATCACGCGATCAGCTCGGTGGGCGACCGCGCGGCCGATCGGCTCGGCGACTTGTATTTCGAACGCGGCGATTTCGAGCAGGCCGCGGGCACCTGGCAATCGATTCTCACTTATTGTCCCGACAGCAAAATCCCCAAGTCGCAAACGCTCGTCAAGCTGGCCATGGCGCTGGCGCGCGGTGGACGCTGGACCGAATTCCGCGAAATCGAGCAGATGGTCGGGGAGCGCTACGCCGGCGAAGAGGTCGAAATCGGCGGCCGGCGCGTCACGGCCGGCGAACAGATTACTGAGCTCGCCTCGTCGGCCGCCGGTCCCGACGCGAGCGCTCCCTCCGCGCTTCCGGACGACTTTGACCTGCCCAAGCAGAACGAGCCGCTGTGGCGATTTCGATTCACGGGCACCGACGGTGCAACGGATCAGGGCAATCCGTTCCAGTTAGCGGACATTTACGGCCGGCCGCGGCCCAACGATTTCGTCATTCCCGCGGCGGCCGACGAGCGGCGCGTTTACGTCAACGTGTTCGGCGTGGAAATGGCGTTCGATCTTGAGACGGGCAAGCTCGTGTGGCGCAGCGGCAAGCTGCACCTGCTCAACTTGCAGCAAGCCCGGCAGGGCGCGGCTCCGGAGCGCTACACGATGAACGTTTACGGAGACCGCACGTGGAGCGTGGGGCGCGATCCGCAGCAAGCCAGCCAGCAGGGCCCGTTCACGCTGACGGTTCGCGACGCGGCCAGCGGCAAGGAAATCTTCAGCTCGCGCCGCTCGCTCAGCTCGTGGAGCATTCTGGGCGCGCCCTATCTGATCGAAGTCCCTGTCACGCGCGAGGCGCCTTCCGCGGGTAGCATCTCGCCGAGCGCGCCGCGGAAAAACGCTCCTCAGGTGGGCGACGTTGCCTATGTCGGCGCACAGCGCAACCGGCAGGGGCGAGAGCTGTCGCTATTGGTGCTGAACGCGGCCGATGGCAAACTGCTAAAAACGGTCAATATCGGCAGCTATGCCGTGGACCAGAACCAGATTTACAACGGCCGCGTGGCGCGGCCCACGCTCGTGCTCAATCAGGATCGGTTGTACGTCGACACGCACGCCGGGGCGGTGGCGATGATCGACCCGCAAGACGGCAATATCGACTGGGCCGTGTTGTACGAATCGCCCGCGCCGCCGACCGGTTACTACTATGAGTACGTGCCGCCGCCGTGCGACGTAAGCGGCCCGCTCGTGGTCGGCGGATTGATCTTTAGCAAGGGGATGAGCTCGTCGCGGCTATTTGGCATCGCCGGCGACGGGCCGAAAGTCGCGTGGAACCGCCCGGTGGCGGAGTCCGCGGTGCTGGTTGGCGCCGACGACGAGCGCATCTACCTGGGAGGCGAGGAACTGACGGCCTACAGCCTGAAAACGCAAGAGTTGGTGTGGGCGACGCGGTTGCCGCGCTCGGCCGACTGGAGCGTGCCGCTGGTGACCAAAAACCGGCTGTACCAGTTCACGTCGCGCGGCGTGTGCGCGGTGGACAAGGCAAGGGGCGACATCGTGGGAATCTTCCGCGGCGACGATCTCGATTCGCTGGGCGGATCGATGTTCGTGGCGCGTGGGAAGCTGGTCACGGTTTCGAACATGGGCATCACGGCGTACTCGCTCGACGAGCCGCCGCGCGAGGCGCGATCTCCATGAGCTTCCATATACGATGATTTTCGGTCCCGATGGCAGAGGCACAATTCACAAGCGTTACTGGCGCAAACGAGGGCCTGACGGTATGAAACTTCATTTCGGCTGCACCGCGCTGCTTGTCTGGGGGCTGCTCGTCAGCGGCAATGCCAGCGCACAGGTTCCGTTGATTCCCGGCATGGTCGCCGGCGAGGGGATTTCAGTGTATGGCACGGGCGAAGTGGCGGCCCGGCCCAACTGGGTCGAAATCGACCTCGTCGTCTCGGGCAAAGCCGAATTGACCGGCGATGCGCTGGTGAAATATCGAGACGCCAGGAAACGGCTCGTCGATTCGCTCGCGAAACTCGGACTAGCGGATCTCTCCACCGAGGAGCTTGGCGTCGGCATTTCCGCCGGCAACTCGCTCGCGCAGCAACAGCGGATCATCAACGGCGTGCCGCAGGCGCCGGGCAAGACGCAGATCGAGGTTGCCAGCACCGTGCGCGTACGCCTGAAAAACGTGCGCGAGGCGCCGTCTGACGACGTGGTCAAAACCGTCGGGAGGCTGATCGACATCGCGCAGGACGCGGGCGTAAGCATCGAGCTCAGCCAGGCCGAGATCCAGATGCGCCAGCGTTACGGCAATTACAGCAATCAAAACGTGAACGTGCAGTTTGTCGTGTCCGACCTGGCCGAGCTGCGCGAGAAAGCCTACGAACAGGCCGTGGCCGATGCCCGCGAGCGCGCCTCGCGCTTGGCGAAGCTCAACCGCGTCAAGTTGGGTGCGGCCGTGTCGGTCCAGGAAATTCAAGTGGCGGGCGACTCGCAAGCGATGGCCCGCTCGAACAATCCCTACGCTCCTTCCCCCGCTCTCGAAACGTCCAAAGAACCGCGCATCAGCTCCGCGACGCTCGCCGACATTCCCGTCCAGGTGAAACTGCTGGTTCGCTTTGCCATCGAGCCGGCCGATCCGGCCACGGCTCAGAAATAGGACGCCGCACGCCATGCGATTCCCCACCAGGAAATTCCAGCCGTCTTGCCGGCCGTGGTACTGTGAATGCAGTATCTTGACGGCCCTGGCGGCGATCGCGGCGATCGCGGCCGCTCGGCCGGCACTGGCGGTCGAAGAGGTCATGCCCAAGCACATTACCGCCGAGACGCTCAAGGCGGTGCGGGCCGGGTTGGACTTTCTGGCCAAGGATCAACAGAGCGACGGAAGCTGGACCACCGACGAAGGGGGCCGCGCCTATCCGGTCGCCATAACCGCTTTGGCCGGGACCGCCTATTTGGCCAATGGAAATACGCCCACGCGCGGGCGCTACGCGCCGCAAGTCGAAAAGGCCGTCGAGTATCTGCTGAACTGCTCGACGAACACCGGATTGATCACCGGGCCCACGCAGGACAACGGCCAGCCGATGCACGGGCACGGCTTTGCGACGATGTTCCTGGCGTGCGTTTACGGCACGGAATCCGATCCGGCGCTGCGCGACCGGACCAAGGAGGTGATCGACAAGGCCGTCGGGCTGACGGCCGAGGGCCAAAGCGCCGACGGCGGCTGGACCTACATTCCCGGCGGCGGCGACGAAGGCTCCGTGACCGTCACCCAGGTGCAAGCGCTGCGCGCGGCGCACAACGCCGGGCTGGCCGTGCCGCGAGGCACGATTTCGCAAGCCGTGCAATACATCGAACGCTGCAGCACTCCCGAGGGCGGCATCTGCTACTCGCTGCGCAGCCGCGGCGACGCGCGGCTGGCGATTTCGGCCGCCGCCGTGGCCACGCTGTACAACGCCGGCCAATACGATGCGCCGGTCGCGAACCGGTGCCTGGAGTACGTATGGCGCCATTTCAAGGGCAACCAGCGCTGGCAGCTCGGCGGACACGCCTTTTATTGTCAACTGTATGCCTCGCAGGCCTTTTACCTGGCCGGCGATCAATACTGGGACGACTATTTCCCCAACGCGCGCGATCAGTTGATCGCCATGCAGAACAAAGGCGAAGGATCGTGGCAGGGCGACGGCATCGGCAAGGCCTACGGCACCGCGATCGCACTCATCATCCTGCAATTGCCTTACAAGTATTTACCCGTTTACCAACGCTAGCGAGGACCTGCCGTGACGACCGCAGCCGATCCCGACTTGTCCGGTTTGAGCAAGCTCAAAGGTGCCCGCCAGCAGTTGCGGGAACAAATCGCCCGCGTCGTCGTCGGGCAGGATGAAGTCATCGAGCAATTGCTAATCGCCATCTTCGCTCGCGGACATTGCATTCTGGAGGGCGTGCCGGGACTGGCCAAAACGCTGATGGTCAGCACGCTGGCCGAATGCCTGAAGCTCGATTTTACGCGCATTCAGTTCACGCCGGATTTGATGCCGAGCGACATCACGGGCACGGAAGTTTTGCAGGAGGATCGGGCGACCGGCGCGCGGCAACTGCGATACGTGCGCGGGCCGGTGTTTACCAACGTGCTGTTGGCCGACGAGATCAATCGCACGCCGCCCAAGACGCAGGCGGCGCTGTTGGAAGCGATGCAGGAACGGCAGGTTTCGTCCGGCGGACAGCGGCACGCGCTGCCCGATCCGTTCTTTGTCTTGGCGACGCAGAACCCGATCGAGCAGGAAGGCACCTACCCGCTGCCCGAAGCCCAGCTCGACCGTTTTCTGTTCAAGGTGTTCGTCGGCTATCCGACGCCCGAGGAAGAGCGGCAGATTTATCGCGTCACGACCGGGGCCGCCGAGTGCAAGCTGGTGAAAGTGCTTTCGGGCGAGGAGATTCCCCAGTTGCAGGCGCTCGTGCGGCGCGTGCCGGTGGGCGATCACTGCCTCGACTACGCGATGCACCTGGTGCGGTCCACGCGCTCCGAGGAGCCGGACAAGCCGGCCTACATCGAAAAGTGGGTGTCCTGGGGCGCCGGGCCGCGCGCCGGACAGGCGCTGGTGTTGGCGGCCAAGGCCCGGGCCGCTCTCGATGGGCGGACCTGCGTGACGATCGAAGACATTCGCGCCCTGGCGCCTCCCGTGTTGCGGCACCGTCTGGTCACCACGTACGCCGCGCAAGCCGAGGGCCAGACGCCCGACACGATCGTGAGCGCATTGTTGAACGACATTCCGGTACGGCAAGGAGTGAAAGAGCTCGATGGCCACGTCGCTCAAGCTTTCCGATCCTGAAGTGCTCGCCCGCATTGACGGGTTGACGCTGCGTGCCCGCCACGTCGTCGAAGGGACGATCTCGGGCTTGCACCGCAGCCCGTTTCACGGCTTTAACGTCGAGTTTGCCGAGTACCGCGAATACTCGCCCGGCGACGATTTGCGGCGGCTCGACTGGCGCGTGCTGGGCCGCACCGACCGGTTCTACGTCAAGCAGTACGAAGAAGAGAGCAACCTGCGCGCCACGCTGGTGCTCGATTCGAGCGCCTCGATGCGCTACGGCTCGCGAGCGCTCAACAAGTTTCATTACGCCGCCACGGCCGCGGCGTCGCTGGCCACGCTGCTGGTGGAGCAGCAGGATCCGGTCGGGCTGGCGCTGGCGGACAACGAAGCCCGCGAGGTTTTGCCGCCGGCCGCCACGCAGGCCCAGCTCGCGCGGATCATCGGTCTGTTGGAAAACGCCAAGCCGAATCGCGAAACGCAGTTGGGCGCGGTGCTGCAAACGCTCAGCGAGCAGATCAAACAGCGCGGGCTGGTCGTCATTTTCTCCGATCTCTTGACCGACGGCGACTCGCTGTACGACGGCATGCGGCGGCTGCAATACCGGGGGCACGAAATCATCGTGTTTCACGTCCTCGATCCCGACGAGCTCGAGCTGCCGTTTGACGACCTGGTGATGTTTCGCGATATCGAGGGGAGCGAAGAGCTGCTGGCCGAACCGTGGGCCTTTCGCAAAACGTACCAGGCCGCCATGCAAAGCTTCCTGAGCGAGGTGCGCACCGGCTGCGGAGATCGCGGCATCGACTACGTATTTCTGCGCACCGACCAGCCGCTGGCCGACGCGCTTTCGCATTACCTGCACGCGCGCGAGCGGCGCAAACATTTGACCCGCAAATGACGCCCCGGCGGCATTCGGATTGCCGTGAAAACGATGGACACGCTGACGTTTCTCAACTCGCCGCTGTTGTGGGGTCTGTCGCTGGCCGCGATTCCGATCATCATTCACTTGCTCTATCGCCGCCAGTATCGGCGCGTCGATTGGGCCCCGATGCGGTATCTGAAGCTTTCGATCCAGCGCAACCGCCGGCGGATCCGCATTGAGCAGTTGCTGCTGCTGTTGCTGCGCACGGCGCTGTTGTTGTTGTTGTTCTTTCTGGTGGCCCGGCCCGTCATGCACGCCGAGGGACTTTCGCGCTGGTTCGGCGCAAGCGGCCGCACCAACCGCATCGTCGTGCTCGACGATTCGCTGAGCATAGGCTACGCGGCGGAAGGCAAGACGGCGCTTGCCCGCGGCCAGGAAGTGCTGGCCGACCTGCTGCCCACTTTCGGCGCCAAGGACGCCTTTACGCTGGTGCTGGCCTCCGAGCCCGCCGAACCCGTGTTGCGCGAAGTCGAGCTGGGAAACGTCGACGACGTCATGGCCATCATCCGCGGCGTAAAGCCCACCGAAACGCTGGGAGCCTGGGACACGATTCTCGGCGCCGTCGACGACCTGATGGCCAGCGGATCGTATCCGATCTACGAGTTGACTCTGGTGACCGACCTGCGGCGGGCCGGCTGGGACGAACGGCTCGACGAATTGGGCAATCGGTGGGCGGCGGATCGCGTGCGTTTGCGGGTTTTCGACGTGGGCATCGCCGACACGGGCAACGTGGCGCTCGTGGGTTTAGAACAGTCGGATCGCGTGGCTCTGGTCGCAACTCCCACCCGGTTTGAGGCCGAAATCACCAACGACACGGGCGGCCGCCTGGCCGGACTGGAGGCCAATTTCATCGTCGACGGCAAAGCCAGCCTGGTGCGCGTGCCCGAGCTGAACGCCGGCCAGTCGATCAAGCTGCCGCTAACGGCTACCTTCCAGGAGCCCGGGCAGCACGACGTCGCGTTCGAATTGGCGCAAGACGCGCTAGTGGGCGACAACCGGCGCACGGTCGCCGTCGACGTGCGCGAGAGCATTACCGTCGAGCTCGTCGACGGCGAGCCGTCGGCCGAGCCGTTGGGCGGCGAAACCGACTTTCTGGCGCTGGCCCTGTCGCTTGCGGGCGACGCGGCCGACGCGTTTCGCGTCGAAGTGCTGACCGACTCGGAGTGGGCTTCCACGCCGGCCCGCGATCCCGACGTCCTGGTGCTCGCCAACGTCGCGCAGCTTTCGCCCGAACAGGTCGAAATCGTCGAGCAGCAAGTCGCCGCCGGCATGGGACTGATGGTTTTCGTCGGCGACGGGGTCGATCCGGACATCTACAACCAGCTTCTTTATAAAGACGGCGCCGGCCTGCTGCCGGCCGCGCTGGTGAGCGTGGCGGACGGCGAATTCTCGGGCCTGCTGGTCGAGGCCGGCGCAGGCTCGCCCTTGGACACGCTCGCGCAATTGACCCCCGCGGCGCTGCAGCGCGTCAAAGTCCGCAAATCGTACGAGATCAAGCTGCCGACGGAAAACGCCGACGGCGTGCGCGTTCTGGCCCGCTGGAACAACCAGGCAGCCGCGCCCGCGGTCGTCGAGAAGATCGTCGGCGCGGGCAGAGTGCTGATTTGGACCACGGCCGCCGATCGCGGTTGGAGCGATTGGCCCACGGAGGCCAGCTACGTGCTGGCGGTGCGCGAAACGGCCCGGGCAATCGCCCGAACCGATGCGCGGTTTCGCGAGTTCACGGCAGGCCAGACGTTGAGCGTCCGGGTGCCGGCCTCGCACAATATTTCGCTCCCGGCCATTGAAGTGCCCGACGGGGACGAGCCCCAGCCGCTGGTCGTCGCCGCCCCGACCGACAAGGGCCCCGGCCAATCGTCGCGCCTGGCCGAGTTGAGCTACCGCGACACGCGCCGCGCGGGCTTGTACAGGATGACGTGGCGCGACTCGGTCTCTGGCGCGATGAGCCAACAGTTCGCCGTCAATCCCGACCGGCGCGAAAGCAATCTGGAGCGCATCAGCGTCGACGATTTCCGCGGACTATGGGGAGCGCTGGCGCCGGAAGTGATCTCGATCGGCACCCAGGGCGACACGTCGTTGGCGGTGCGGGGACGCGAAATCTGGCGCACGCTGGCCACTTGCATGCTGGGATTGCTGGTCTTTGAGGCCTGCTTCGCGCGCTGGGCCGGCCGGCAGCGTTAGGGAGCATCAAACCCGAAATCGGCAAGCAGACGGTTTTTCAGGCGATTCATGACGGAACTCACGCGATGGTTGCTGGGTCTGAGGAAAGCGCCCGAATGGGCCGATCAAGACTCGTCGCTTGCGCTCGAGTTTCTTTCGCTCCCGCGAGGGTTGTGGGCCGTCGCGTACGTCGTGCTGGCCGTGGTGTGCGTCGTCGGGGTGTACTATCTGTATCGCAGCGAAGTGAGCACCGTGCGGCGCGGCATGCGCCTGGTGCTCGTGGCGGTTCGCTCGCTGGTGCTGGCCTGTGTGGCCATCATGCTCTTGGAGCTCGTGCTGGTGATCACCAAGCGCGAGCTGGTGCCGTCGCACCTGCTGGTTCTGGTCGACACGTCCGCAAGCATGGGTCTGAACGACCCGTATCCCGAAGGTGCCGCGCAAACCCAGTTGGCCCGGAAGCTCGACCTGGAAAACGTCGAGGCCCTGCGCAAGCAGGCTCGGCTGGAGCTCGCCAAGCGGGCGCTGGGTCAAATCCTCGACGAGCTGGGCGACGGCCGCGAGGTATTCATCTACGGTTTTTCAAACCAGCCGGAGGCGCTCGAGCGCGACAAGCTGGCCGAGGTCGAGCCGCGGGGGACGGAAACGGCGATCGGAGCGGCCCTGTCCGCCGCCCTGGCCGAACATCGAGGACAGCCGATCGCCGGCATCTTTCTGGCCAGCGAGGGACAATCCAACGCGGGCGAAGATCCGCGCAAAGTGGCCGAACAGGCCGGCAAGCAAAGCGTGCCGATCGTGTCGCTGGCCGTCGGCACGCTCGAAGGCCCCAGCAACGCGCGCCTGGCGGCCATCGAGGCTGATCCGGTGGTTTTTGCGCGGGATCCCACGGAGATCGGCGTTCTCGTCGAGGGACACGGCGTCGAGGGCCGCACCGGCGTCGTCACGCTCGAGAAACGACAGAACGCCGACTGGACCGAAGTCGGACGCGAGGAGATCGTTTTCGACGAGGACGCCGCCAGCAAACGCGTCGCTTTCAAATTCACGCCCGAGGCCGTCGGTGAAATCGACTTTCGCGCCCGGATCGACGGCCTGGGAACCGAGCTGACCGAGGCCGACAACGTTGGGACGCACACGATGAAGGTCGTGCGGCAGCAGATCCGCGTGCTGCTCGTCGCCGGCGCGCCGTCGTTCGAGGTGCAGTTTCTGCGCAACGCGCTGGTGCGCGACACGGGCCTGGAGTTTGCCTGCTGGCTGCAAACGGCCGGCGCCGGTTACGAACAAGTGGGCACAAACCCCATCCGCCGTCTGCCGCTCAACCGCCAGGAACTCGAGCATTACGACGTCGTCATCCTGTTCGATCCCGACATGCGAGCGCTGGGGCCGGCCTGGCCGCAGTTGCTCACCGAATTTGTCGGCACGGCCGGCGGAGGGCTCGTCTACGTGGCCGGCGAGATGCACACGCGCAACTTGTTCAACGGCGTCGCTTCCGACGACGGGGCGGCCGGCAGTACGGTCGACAATAGCTGGCTGCGCATGCTGCCCGTGGCCGCCGACCGCGGACTGTTCCGCTCGACCGCCGAAGTGGCGCTCAGCGCCCGCGAGCCGTGGAACCTGGAGCTGACGACCGAGGGAGGGTTGGACCCGATCCTGCAGTTTGATCTCGACCCGGCCAAGAATCGCGAAGTGCTGACCAGCCTGCCGGGCATGTACTGGCATTTTCCGGTGACGCGCGCCAAGCCCGGCGCCACCGTGCTCGTGCGGCACGGCGATCCGCGCATGCGCAACTCCTTCGGCCGCCACGTTCTGATGGCCATGCACCGCTACGGGCCCGGACGGACCGTGTTTTTGGGATTCGACAGCACTTACCGTTGGCGCTATTTGCACGAGGAGTATTTCGACGGATTCTGGGCCCGGCTCATCGATCGCGTGGGACGCAGCAAGGCGCTGGGCGGCCGCTATCCGTTTAACTTGTCGACCGACAAGGCCTCGTATCGCACGGGCGACCATATCACGATTCGCGCTCGCGCCCTTGACGCGAGCGACGGCACCGGCGCGGTGGCCGATCTGCGCGGCGAAATCGAGCTGGCCGGCGCGCCGCCGACGCCGCTGGAAATGGAGCCCGTGCCGAACCAGCTCGGCGTGGCCGAAGCGTCGTTTACGGCCGCCGAAGCGGGCGTCTACAGCGTGCGCGTGCTGCCGGGCAACACGAGCGCTCAGGGCGACCCGGCCGTCCGCCCCGCGACGTTAACTCTGCGCGTCGAAGCCGCCACGAGCGAGCTCGATCGGCCGAAGCTCGACCGCGCCGTGTTGGAAGATATCGCCAAGGCAAGCGGCGGCAGTGTGTTGTCGCTGGCCGATTACGAGCGGGTGCCCGCGGCCTTCCAAGTCAAGCAAGTGGGCCGCTTGCTCGAGTATCGCGACGAGCTGTGGGACGCGCCGATCGTGTTCGGCAGCCTGATGACGTTGTTGACCTTGGAGTGGGTGCTGCGCAAACGAGCGCGGATGGCGTGATGAGAATATGAGCATCGCAGTCGAAGAAAAACCGAGCGTCGAGGAGCTTCGCCGGGCGCAGCGCGCCGTGCTGCTGCGGCTCGAGCGCCTGCGCCGGCTGCTGCGGATCCACCTGGTGGTCGAGGGCGTGTTTTGGGTCGGCACGACGATGCTCGCCGCGGCGGCGGCCAGTCTCGTGGTCGACCGCTGGCTGCGATTCGATCCGTCCACGCGGTGGGGCCTGCTGGCGATCACGGTTGCGGCAATTGCCTACGTCGCGTATCGGCGGCTCATACAGCCGCTCGTCTTGCCGCTTTCGAACCTCGACCTGGCGGAATTGCTCGACCGCCGCGCCCCGGGCGTCGGCCAGCAGATTTCCAACGTCTTGCAGCTTCCCGAACTGTTGACCTCGACCGATTCGGCTTCGCCGAGCATGATCCGCGCGGCGGTGCTCGAATGCGCTCAAGCGCTGGATCGGCGCGACCTGGCCGGCACGCTCAACGTGGGCCGGCGGCGAAAAATGCTGGCCGTCTGCGGCCTCTGGCTCGGCCTGGTCGTCGGGTTTTGCCTGGTGTGGCCCGGGACGGCCAGTCTCTGGGCCCGCCGATGGCTGGCCGGGTCGTCGGCTCGCTGGCCGCAAGATACGTACTTGAACGTCGTGGGCCTTTCCGACGGGGGCACCTTGTTGGTGCCGCGCGGCGAAATGGCGCTGGTGGGGATCGACGCCCGGCCGTCGTTTGCCGAAGTTTCCGCCGGCCGCTGGCGGCTCTCGGGGCGCGGCGAGCCGCTGCTGGTCGAGTCCTCCACGGCCCCGCAAAGCATTCCGCCCGAGCAGGTCAGCATCGACTACACGCTGGCCGACGGATCGAAGCGGCGCGGCAACGCCGCGCAGTTCGACGAGTCGCATTTTCGATACGAGCTGCCGCCCTTGGCCGAACCGGCGGAAATGGACATCACCGGCGGTGACGACTGGCTGGGTCCGATCATCGTCGAGCCGGTCGACCGCCCCGGCGTCGGCACGCTGGAAATCACCGCCCTGCGCCCCGGCTCCAGCACCCCCGAAATCGAGCGCGTCGGCGAAGGGACCGCGCAACTGCTGTTTCTGCCTCAGACACAATTGAAACTGACGCTCGTGGCCGATCAGCCGCTCGAATCGGCCGAAGCGCTCGACAAGGGCCTGCCCGTTACGCCCTGGCAACGCGTCGACGAGCGCAGCTACACGTTCTCGTGGACGATGAAGGATTCGCTGGCGCTGGAGTTTCGACTGATCGGCCGGCGCGGCGGGCTCGTTTCCAAGCCGTATTTCCTGGCCATCGGATTGTTGAAGGATCGCGAGCCGCGGCTGACGGTCCGTTCTTCCGGCGTGGGGCGCCGCGTGACGCCCGTGGCCCGGATTCCGCTTTCGATCCGGGCCAACGACGATTTCGGCCTGGCGTCGCTCGCGCTCGACTGGGAGCTGACCTCGCTGGACGACGACAAGCCGCAAGTCGAATCGAAGCAGCTCGAGCTGGAAAAGCTCGCTCCCGATCAAAGCGCCGCCGAGCCGCTCACGCAATTCGAATACGACAACGAGCTCGAGCTGCGCGATTCCGCGTTGACGCCGGGCAACTCGCTCAGGCTGCGCAGCGTGGCGTCCGACGCCTGCGCGCTGGGCACGCAGACCGGCCATTCGCGCTGGCTCGTGTTTCAGATCGTCTCGCCCGACGAGTTGTTCTACGAAATCCTGATGCGGCAGCGCGAGCAGCGGGCCAGGTTTGCCGCCGCGCTCGATAACGCCAAGGCGCAGTCGAAAGCGTTGGGCCAGCTCGCCAAGCCCGAGGAAGTGGCCGGACTGGCAAGAGCCCAACAGGTGATCAATCGCCAGGTGTGGCAAGTGGCCAACGAGCTCGACGTGACGCTCGAGGAAATGACGCTCAACGATCTGGCCAACGAACAAGCCCGCGAAAATCTGCAAAGCACGATCATTACGCCGATGCGCAAGTTGCACGAGGACCTGTTGAACCGCCTGCGCGGGTCGATCGGCGGCGTCGTCCGGGACGCGAAGATCGCCGAAGACCGACGGACCGAGGCGCTGGCGCTGGCCCAGCGGTCGGTCGAGGTGATGGAAACGATCCTCGGCCAGATGTCGCTGTGGGAAAGCTTCATTGACGTCGTCAACCTGCTGAAGCACATCATCGAGGGACAGACGGGCGTGCTCAATGCAACCGAAGAGGTGGAGAAAGCGCGAATCAATGACCTGTTCAATTAATTCCCGTCCGCTCGCGGTAAGTAGCAGGGGCGTTCGAGGCCGCTGGCGGCCTGGAAATCGTCGCGGCGGAGGCGTTTTGACCCTTTCCTTTGACTTTTATTGACGATTTCGCCCGGTTACCCTACAAAGCTGGGAGGGCCCGGGTCGGGCAAATCGGCCCCCATTCGTGCCAGTACACAAGGAGCATACCGATGAAGGGCAGCAGACGATGGCTGGTTGCGGCGGTGGCCTGTGCGGTCGTCCTGCCTTTTGGCGGGCGCCCTGCGGGGGCCCAGGAATTCAATTCTACGACTGAAAACCAGACCACGACCAAGGAGGCCCCAAAGCCAGGCGCGTCCGAACAGAAGAAAGACGCCACCGCCGGGTTGGGTCAGCGCCGTGACCGCGAGGTGACGATCGCCGAGCAGCTTAGCTTCCGCGAGCAGCAGGTGCATGAAGACATGTCGGAGCTGGAGCAGCGGATGTTCCGCCTGTCGGAGGCTTTGAAGAAGCTCGAGCCGGAAAACTCGTCGCGGCTGATCATCGGCTGGAAATTCGCCCGCCAGGAATTGATCCTGCACCAGATGCAGGAAGTGCGAAAAGCGCTGGCTTCGTTGAGCCTCAAGGGGGCCGTCGAGGAGCAGAAGCAGCTCGTGGCCAAGCTCGAACGCTTGCAGCAGATGCTGCTGTCGACTGATCTGGATTTCGAAATGCGCCTGGAGCGCTTGAAGCAGATTCGCGAAACCCTCCGCGCGCTCGACCTTGTGATCAAGGAGGAAAGCCGCGAGGAAAAGACTTCCCAGAAGGCGGCCGAAATGGAGAAGAAGCTGGCATCGCTTGCCAAGCGCAAAGCGGCCCTGGAAGAGCTCGTCAAACGGCAGACCGAACACGTCGAAAAGAACACCCCGCTGGCCAGGCAGGAAAACCTGAGCGAACCCGAGCGCGGCGAGGTCGACAAGCTCGGCAAGGAGCAAGAGGCCACGCGCAAAGACACCCAGGCGCTGGCCGATGAGCTCGTGGACGGGGCGAAGTCCAAGAACCTGGTCGGCGCCGCCGGGGACATGCAATCGGCCGTCGACGCTCTGGCGAAAACCGCGCCGGCCGAAGCGCAGCCGCCGATGGAAAAAGCGCTCGCCGAGCTCAAGAAGGAGCTGAAAGAAGTCGCCCGGCAGGAAGCCGAAGCCCAGCAGGCGCTGGCCAAGGAAAAGTTCGAGGCCATGCGCAAGGATCAAGAGGCCAACCGCGGCGCCAACGACCAGGTGAGTGAAATGACGCGCCAGTTGGGTTCCAACGGCACGGCCGCCTTGGCCGAGCTGTTGCGCGCCGGCAGTTGCATGGGGGGCGCCGAAGGCGCGTTCGGAAACTGCCAGGGCGGACCGGGCAACGGCGAACAGAAAAAGGCCCTCTCGTCGCTCAAATACGCCAAGGAATTGCTGGCCGAGGAGGCCGAGCGGCTGGCTCGTCAACTGCGGGCCGAAGTCAAGAAGCGCGTCATGGATGGATTGACGCTGATGCTCGAAATGCAGACGGCCGTTCGAGAGCGCACCGAGGCGCTCGCTGCGGGCGTGAAGAGAGGCTCGCGCGAGGCCCTGGTCGCGCTCGCGTCGCTGGCCAAGCGCGAGGAAAAGATCACGGCCGCGGCGCAGGAATTGATCAACATCGTCGAGGAGACCGAATTCGGCATCGCGCTGCCCGCGGCGCTGGCCGCCGTGCGCGACGCCACCGAAGTCGTCGAGGCGTCGCTGGCCGCGGGTGACGCGTCGAGCGACGTCATCAAAGCCGAGAAGCAAATCGAAGCCGACCTGAAGGCCATGCTCGAAATCGTTTCCGAAATGTCCGATGCCAACAGCCGCCAGGGGCGCCGCCGCGCCGGCAATTCGCCCCAGGAGCTGCGCAAGGAGCTCAACCGCATCGTTTCCGAATTGAGAATGCTCCGGCTGCTTGAAACGCGCGTTCGCGAAAACACGGTCCAGGTCGACGCCAGGCGGGCCGCCGATACCTCGCTGTCGGCCGAGATGCGCCGCCGCATCGAACAGCTCGAAGGCCGGCAGTCCGACATCAAGGAGGCCACCGAGCTGTTGGCGGTCGAACGGGGCGACGAATTACCCCAACCCGAGTAGTTGACCCAAAGCTTGACGTTCCAAGCCGCCCAAGGAATCCGATCATGAAAACGCCGCTTCGATCACTCGTGATGGCGCTTGCCATGGCCGCGTTGGCCGCCCCTGGGGCATTTGCCCAGGACGAGTTTGAATTGACGCCGCTCGACGGCGTGATCGTCGACATGCAAGTCGCCGGTGGCCGGCTGGCAAAAACCCTCACCGACAGCCCGACGCAGCAGAAACAACAGGACGCCATCGACAAGCTGGACGCCCTGATCAAGATCTTCGAACAGCGGCGGCAACAAATGGGTGGGCGGGCCGGTGCCAATCCCGACAAGCCTCTCGAAGATTCGATCGTCAAGGCCGGCCCGGGCGGCACGGGCGCGCTGCACGACCCCAATCGGCAGGGTCGCGGTTGGGGACAATTGCCTGCGCACAAGCGCGAGGAGATCCTGCAATCGATGACCGAGGGGTTCCCGCCGCACTATCAACAGTTGCTGGAACGGTACTTCCGCGGCCTGGCGGAAGAACGGCCGAGGGGCGAACCGTCCGACGAGGAACCGGCCGCCGCCCCCGCGGCCCAAGGGGACCGGGCAGAAAAACCAAGCGCGGAATGAGCCTCGTCATGTCACGCCGTTTCGCGTTTGGACTGGTTGCCGTCGCCGCGCTGGCTGTCGCCGCGCGGGAAAAACCGGCCAAGGGCCTGCAAGCGGTCGTTACGACCGCCGACGACGAGGAGATCAGCACGCGGATCACCGGCCTCGATGACGGCCAACTCCAGTTGGCGACCGAACCGCCGCGCACTCTGGCGCTGGCCGACGTGGCGCGCATTGACGTGGGACAGACCTTGACGACCGTGGCCGGTGGATCCGACCTCGTCTGGATCGGCCAGGACAACCACGACCTGGTGCAGGTCGGCGGCGCCAGCGGCGGCAACGGCGTTCAGGACCTGCATTTGCACGCCGTCAACCTCCGCCCGGCCGGGCTCAGGCAGATCACCGTCGTGTGCCGCTTTCCCGGACAGCTTCGCGTCTGGCGGTTCGACACGTCGCAGTCTCCCCACTGGCGGTTGGCGATCGCCAGAACCGATCTGGCGCCCGAGGCGGAACTGTACGTCGAGCCGGCGTCGATCGACAGCTTCGGCCAGAAATTCGACGTCACGTACACCTACAACGACGGAATCATCACCAAGGCGAGCGTCACGGCGACGACCAACACCAGCGACGGGCGCAAGGTCGATCGCGGCGTCCGCGCCGGAACCACCGCGGTCGAGTCCGACGGCGACGGGAGCGGAAGCGATGTCGCGGAAGTCTACCTGTCCGATTCCGGACGCTTGCGCGGCGAGCTGGTGGCGATGAATTCCGAGTCGCTCACGCTGGGCACGAAGTGGAAGGCCGACGTCCAAATTCCGCTGTTGCGAGCCGGGGGCGTCTGGTTCGGCAATCCCGCGCCCGACGGCGCTAGGGCCGAGTTCGACAAGCACCTGGCCGCCCCGGTCGGCCAGGACGTCGTGCTCGTTGTCGCGCAGGACAAGACGATGACCTACATTCAAGCCGTCCTGCGAGACCTGGCCGACGGCAAGCTCAACGTGCGGTACGAGGGCGAGGACCGCGCGATCAATCGCGAGCGGGTGCTGGGCGTCGTCTTTGCCGCGCACCCGCCCCCGCCAAAAATTGCCGGCGCCGTGCAGCTATTCGTGTTCGCCTCGGACGACGTGATGACCGGCAAGTGGGTCGGCTTCGACGACGGGAAGCTGGAGATCGAAACGGCCTGGAATGCGCGCGTCACGGTTCCCGCCGACCTAGTGAAACAGATCCGCGTGCGCGGCGGCCGCGTGACTTTCCTGCCGGACCTCGAGCCGATCGCCGTGGAAGAAGTGCCTTATTTCGGCCGCGTGATTTCGTGGCGCCGCGACGCGGGTTTTGACGGCGAGCCGCCCAGGCTGCGGGGCAAGACACCCGGGCGCTCGCTGGCCGTGCATTCGCGCTCGGTGTTGACTTACGCGCTCGACGGGCAGTACGACAAATTCAAGGCCACGCTCGGCTTCGACGACAGCGCCGGCACGCGCGGACGCGTCGGCTGCCGCGTGCTGGTCGACGGGCGGGAGGAATTCGCGCAAGCGGACTTTCGCGCGGATCAGGATCCGCTCACCGTCGAGGTCTCCGTCAAGGACGCCAGGCAAATGTCGCTGGAAGTCGATTTCGGCCAGGCCGCGGACGTCGGCGACCGCATCTTGTGGGCCGATCCGCGGCTGTTCCGCGCGGAGGGAAAGTAACAGGATGAGGTACTGAGATGCCAAGCAACGATCGGCTACGCAGAATTCGGCTTCTAGGGGCAATCGCCGGCGCGGCGCTTTTGGCGCAGGCCGCCGTTTTGCGCGCCGCGGACCCCGGCGAGGGGCTCGAGGTTCACGACGTTTCGTTGTGGATCATCGATCCGGACGGCAAAATGGCCAATTCGCGATCCGCCCATCCGTCGGCCCTGCCGGTGACGGTCAATTCGGTGCGCTCCGTGCAGTCGTCGCTCGCGACGCGCCGCGTCGCGCCGATCAACCTGCTCACTTTCCACGGCCGGGGGGCGGCCGGAGTGGACGTCGACCTGCGAACCAACGCGGGCAGTTTTCTCGCGCACTGGCCGCCGGGGGACAGCTTGCCCAATCGTCTGCGGTGGTCCGGCATGCCGCCTTACAGCCTGGTCGAAAAAATCGAGGATGAAACGGAACTGGTGTTCGCCGACAGCGACGATTGGATCGCGAAGGCGCGCGAAGGCGACGCGCTGTACGTCAAGCGCGGAGCACGTTCGGAGCGGTTTCTGGCCTACGATGTCGAGTTGAAGCTGGACGCGCCCGTCCGGCTGGAAGGCGGCCCGGACAAATTCGTAGTGATCAACACGAGCGGCGCGACGTTGTACGATGTATTGGTCGCGCGCGCTACGCCCGAGGGATGCCGCGTGGCGTGGATCGACGTGCTTCCCAAGAGCGAGCCGTCCGCGCCAGAGGCCGCGCCGCAGGAAGGTCAGCCGCCACCGAAAAGTGCCAAGCCTCCCTTGAATCTATTCAGCGACGCCCCAACCAGGGCTCGTGCCGCCGCCGCAACCAAAGACGCCGAAGCCAAAGACGCCGCCCAGCGGCTCGCGCAAATCGCGGCCGAACGAGCGCGTATCGCGGACGCTTTGGCCAAACAAGCGCCAGCCGCCAAAGCAGCGGATCCTGCTGCTGGGGCAGTGCCGGTACCGGCGGAACTGCAGCCGGTCGACGCAGGTGCCGCCAAGGAACCGGCCGCGGCACCGGACAAGCCGGCCGGCACGGGGCTCTTCGGCGGTTTGACTGCCCCGAAGCCGGCGCCCGGCGTCGAGGTCACGCTCTGTCCGCCGCTCGCCGCCGATTCGCCGGACGCCGCCGCTAAGACGACGCAATCGCTCTCGGATCGCCTGGCCAAGGCCGGGCTTGCGCCGAGCGAGATCAAGCTGTTCGTCGATCATTACGGTTCGTTGTTCTTCGAGGATGAAGCGCTGGTGGTCGCCTGCAGGCTTGATCCGGCCGCCATCGATGAGAAGCTCCCGCTTTCGATCTTTCCCATGCCCACCCGGACGGTGCGCGTGGCCATGGTGGTCGTGCGCAACGCCGACCCGCGGTTGGGCGACGAGGTCGAGAAGCTCGTCGCGCAATTGGGGGATGCGAAGTTCGCGGTGCGAGAAGCCGCCCAAAAGCGGCTTGTGGAACTTGGTCCGCTGGCCTTTGGCGCCCTGAACCAAGTGCTGAATCACGCCGATCTGGAGATCGTGATCCGCGCGGAACGGATTCTGCTGAACCAACAACAGACGCCCGACGCCAGGGCCGGGGCCGTCCGCGGCCGGGTGGTGGCGCCCGGTGTTTTTGCGCCGGCGCCCGTCATCATTAATCGTTGATCGAGCGGTTGGAGTGCACCGTGAGTGGCCCGTTTCCGCCGTTTCGACCGCATCCCTGGCTGCGAAGCGGTCACGCGCAAACCGTGGCGGGAGCTTTTCTGCCGGGCCGCCGCTATCCTTATCGGGCCCGGCGGCATCGCGTGGCGCTGGCCGACGGCGACGCGATTGTTCTGCACGACGATTGCCCGAGCGGCTGGCGGAGCGGCGATCGCGCGGCGCTGTTGATCCACGGCCTGGCCGGCTGCCACGAAAGCCGATACGTGCAAAGGATTGCCCACAAGCTCGGCGCGCGCGGGGTCCGCGCCTTTCGGATGGACCTGCGCGGCTGCGGGGCGGGGGCGGGGCTGTCGCGATTGCCCTATCACAGCGGCCGTTCCGAGGACGCCGCCGCGGCCCTATTGGCGCTAGCGCGAATCGCGCCCGATTCGCCGGTAACGCTGGTCGGGTTTTCGTTGGGCGGCAACATAACGCTCAAGCTGGCCGGCGAGCTGGCGGACCGGCCGTGCGGCCAACTGGACAGCGCCATGGCGGTTTGCCCGCCGGTGGACCTGGCCGCATGTTCCCGGCAGATTCAAAAGCGGGAAAACCGCGTCTACGATCGCTATTTTGTCGGTCTGCTTTTGCGGCAGATCGAGGATCACCTGCGGGCATCGCCCGATGCGGCGACGGTGCGGTTTGCGCGGCCGCCGCGCACGTTGTGGGAGTTCGACAATGCGTTTACCGCGGTGGTTTGCGGCTTCGGCACGGCCGACAACTACTACGCGCTGGCCAGTTCCTTGCCGCTATTGCCCAATATCCGGCTGCCCACGCTGATCGTATCGGCGCGCGACGATCCGATGATTCCTCCGGAGCCGCTGGCGGGCGCGAGCCTGCCGCCGGCCGTGCGCTTGCACATGAGCGATCACGGCGGCCACCTTGGGTTTGTCGGCCGCGGGGGCACCGATGCCGATCGCCGCTGGATGGACTGGCGCGTGGTCGACTGGGTGCTGGCCGCAGGCCGACGGGTTTCGCCCACTCGGGCGGCGGCACATTCCTGACGGGCCGGGGTACTGGCGGCCGCGTCGGCCTTGCTGCTTAGAGTGGCGGCAACAGGCGCACCAGAGTCCCCTGTTCGCGGCGGGCCGCCGGGCTTATCGTTAAGGGGGCGTTGCGGACTGGGCCACGGAACCAGCCAGCGGTTTTTCTTCCGGGAGCCGATGCGTGCAATTGTCGAGCTTTCATCACCTGCCCCCCTTGTTCCTGCTGTTGGCGCTGTTGTTGGCGGCGGTCGTCTTCATCCTCCAGATCGGCATCCTGGGCTATGCCTACGAAAAAATCGGCATCAGCCGCCGCACCGCGTACCTGATTCTGCTGCTGTCGCTCGCCGGCGCTTACGTCAACATTCCTATCGCCGAGCTGCCCGGCCGGCAAACCGTCGAATACAAGTTCGTCGGCCGGCGTTGGGGCACCAGCTATTATGCGCCGCAGATCAAGGAATTTCCTGTCACGCTGGCGCTCAACGTGGGCGGGGCGATCATTCCCACCGTGCTGTCGATCTACCTGATGGTCAAGAACCAGATTTACGCTCCCGCCCTGATCGGCACCGCGCTGGTGGCGACCGTGGTGCACTATCTGGCCGAACCGATCCAGGGGATGGGCATCGCCGTGCCGATTTTTGTCCCGCCCATCGTTTCGGCCGTCGTGGCCATGCTGCTGGCGCGCGAGCATGCCGCCCCGCTGGCGTACATTTCCGGCTGCCTGGGCACGCTGTTGGGCGCCGATCTCATGAACCTCGGTTTGCTCGCGCACCTGGGAGCTTCGATCGCCTCGATCGGCGGTGCGGGCACGTTCGACGGCGTGTTCCTGACCGGCATTCTGGCGGTGCTGTTGGCCGTCAGCCCACGGCCGGCGCACGCCGAGCCGGTCGAAGAGCCCCCGCCGGCCCTTCCGTAGCATTCGTTTCCGCGCGGCGTCCGCGTTGCCGCTCGACGCGCCCTCTCAGCTCACGAGCAAACTATAAAGCAGCGCCGCCAGCACCAGCGACGAGATGACTTACATCCATCCCGCGTCTCCACGAGCTTGCGCAACAAAAAAGAAGGCCGTGCTCGGCGGCCTTCTTTGTATGTTACGCGTGACTCCAACCGACGGCCAACAGGCGTCCCCGCTGCGGCAAAGCAGCCGAGCCGTTATCCGCGCCCACCGCCGTAGCCGCCGCGTCCTCCGCGTCCTCCTCCTCCTCCTCCTCCGCCGCGTTCCTCGCGCGGCCGTGCCTCGTTAACGGCCAGCGGCCGGCCAAGGTGTTCCTGTTCGTTGAGCCCGTTGATCGCGGCCTGAGCTTCGGCGTCACTGCTCATCTCCACGAAACCAAAACCCTTGCTGCGTCCGGTTTCACGATCCTGGATAACCTGGGCACTCTGAACGGTGCCGTACTGGGCAAACAACTGTTCCAGCTCTGAGCTGTTGACGTTGTAGGCCAGATTTCCCACATACAACTTCTTACCCACGGAAAAAAACTCCTGTACGATGCGCACACGGCGACCCTGCAAGGCTTTCCGGGTCGCGGAAGAAAGGGGCCAACCTGGCGGCCCAACCGGATGGCAGGGCGATGGAGACTACCGAGTGCAGAATGAACTCACTTCGTGAACTCGCTCGACGAACCAACCGGCACAAGTATATCATGTTTTAGGAGCGCGTACAGAGCACCGGCACCGTCGGCTGCCGGCCCGTTTGTGAAATAAATCACAACAGCCGGCTTTTTCTGGTTTTTCTTAAAATCCCTTAAGCGGCCCGAATTGCGGCCCCAAACAGCGGCCCCCGATGAGCCTAGAAGCACATCCCTTGGTTGGCGTTCTCATGGGCAGCAAGTCCGATTGGGAGACTATGCGCCACGCCGACGAAATGCTCACTCGCTTTGGCGTCGAGCACGAGTGTCGGGTGTTGTCGGCCCACCGGACTCCGGACGAGACGCGCGAGTACGTCACGACGGCCGAATCGCGCGGGCTCGAAGTGTTGATTGCCGGCGCCGGCGGGGCGGCCCACCTGGCCGGCATGGTTGCCGCGCACACGACGCTACCCGTTTTGGGAGTGCCCATGGAAAGCCAGGCGCTCAAGGGACTCGACGCGCTCCTTTCCACCGTGCAAATGCCCGGCGGCGTGCCCGTGGCGACGTTGGGCATCGGCAAACCGGGCGCCGTCAACGCGGCGCTGTTGGCCGTGAGCATTCTGGCCGGCGCGCGCCCGGAGTTGCGCGAAAAGTTGAAGCAATTTCGCGACGAACAACGCGCCAAAGTGCTCAGAGAAATGCTGCCGTAAGACGGATAAAACGCGTGCGGCGCGCTTTGGCACCGTGCGCGTCGAAGCAGTCATCAATTTTTCGAGAGGCGAGGCGCGCGTGATACTCGACGATTTGTCCAACGCGGCCCGCTACGCGAGCCTGCACGCCGGCTTTCGCGCCGGTTTCGACTTTCTGTCCCGGGGGGATCTCGTCGAGCTGGAAACGGGCAAGTATGAGCTGGACGGCGACCGCGTGTTCGCGCTTTTGAACCGCGATCCGGGATGGGGCCGCGCCAAAGCGCGGCTCGAGGCGCATCGCAAATACATCGACGTGCAGTTTCTGGCTGAAGGGAGCGAGGAAATCGGCTGGCGGCCGACGGCCCAGTGCCGCCAGCTTGTCGAGCCGTACGACGAAGCGCGCGACATCGCGTTCTTTTCCGATCAGCCTTGCACATGGATCATTCTGCCGGTCGGCAAATTCATGATCTTTTATCCCGAGGACGCCCACGCCCCCTTGGCGTCAACGGGCAAAAACGTCAAAGCGGTCATCAAGGTGGCGGTTTGATCGCAATCGGCACGGTCGTTGCCAGGACGCCCAGGTTATAATGAACCCGGTGCCCGCGGTTTGGGTCGAGGAGCAACGAAATTGGTCGCGCACGCGCCACCTCCGCCTGAAGATCAGGGTGCGGCGCTAAAGCCTCCGCAGTTCACGCTTCGCACGCTGCTTGTGGTCATGACCGCGCTGGCGTGCCTGTTCGCCGTGATGACGGCCGTCGGCTCGGCGTGGTCGCTGGCGATCCTCTTGCTATTGGCCCTCGTGTCGGCCCACGTGTTGGGCAACGCCGCGGGAACGAAGTTGCGCGACCGTTCCGTGCGCCGCCCGATCGTGCGATCGCGCGACGCGCCCTCGCGCGCCGCGCGGACGCGGGAGTTTGCGTCGCCCAAGCGGCTCACCGAGCCGGCTCGTCTGCATTGGATCACGCTGGTCATGAGCCTCGGCGGGGCGCTGGCCGGCGGATACTTTGGCGGATCGGCCCTGGCGGCCAGCTATCCCGACGCGAGCGCGGCGGCCGTCGTGCTGGGCGTCGTGTCGAGCGGCGTGCTGGGGGGATTTGCCGGTTTCGCGACCAGCAGCTTCTTGTGGGTCATGCGGCAGGCACTCAGCGAAGCCCACGCCGGCAGCGACCGGCACAAGCCACGCGCCGTGCGGCGGCCGCCCGAGTAATCGAGCGGCTCTTGCAGTCGTTACCCTGCATCGTGCATCGAATCGCCGGATCGCGGCAGCAGCCGAAAGCCAAAAACGATTTGTACCGGCGCGGCGCTTGGTTCGGGAAGCTCGATTCCACGCTTGAGCCGATCCGCGATTGCAATCAGCTCGTCGACGTCGAGACCCAAATACGTCGCGGCCGAAATCTGGTTCCGCACGCCGCGCAACAGTTGGGCGGCGCGGGCCGCGTGACGCTGGACGCCGGTGGGTCGCCCTTCGCGGGCCTTCACGCCCGCGGCCGCCAGCTTGATCAATGCCTTGAGAAAATCGGCCACGGCGCCGCGGCGGCCGCAGGCCTTCCACACCGCTTCCCAGGTCTCGTGGGCCTCCCAGTAATAGCCGAGATTGAACAGATCGCAGCCCAGCAGGTACGTGCGCGACTGGCTCCATCGGTCCGGATGAACGGGCGGCGGCGCGTCGGGCGGCCGGCCGAAACTGTGGCCCGACGAATCGCGCGTCGGGTGCGGAAACCGGCCCGTCACGTAGGAATACGGCGGCAGCCGTTCGTCCGGCACCAGCCGCTCGTGTCCGCCGTGCGATTCGTGTCCGTTCATCGTCGAATGACTCTACCGTTAGGCGACGCCTTGAGCATTTTTTGCTTGCGGAGCCACCGGATGGACGGTCAAGATTGACGGCCAAGAGCAACCCCCTCGCCTCCGCTACAGGAGTATATGTTGCAATCGCCGTCCGACAACGACGCCAGTGGCCATGGCCGCGGGATCTTCAAGCGATGGCACAATTCGCCGTTGTATTTGCGCATCCTGGTGGCCGTCGCCCTGGGCGTGATCGTCGGCATGCTGCTGGGGGAGCGCGCGGAGATGCTCGCCGTGCCCAGCCGATTGGTGCTGCGCGTGCTCGGGGCGCTTGCGCCGCCGCTGGTTTTGCTGGCGATCGTCCAGGCGCTGATGCGGGCCGAAGTCATCGGGCGCCAGACGGCGCGGCTGGCCGGATTGTTGCTCCAGAACACGCTGGTGGCGATTGCCATCGGGGTGCTGGTCGCCAACGTCATTCAGCCGGGGCGTTGGGTCGAGGTGGACGGGCCGCCCGCTAAAACCGATCACGCCCTGGGAGCGAACGATCCCCTGTCCCAGTTCCTCGACAACGTTCCCAAGAGCCTGTTCGGCCCGCTTTCGGACAACGGCAACGTGCTGTCCGTGATCTTCCTGGCGATCGCGTTTGGCATCGCGCTGCGCTCCTATCGGCACCACGAGGTCAACCGCATCGACGACCTGGTACACGTGGCCTTCGGCAGCCTGGTGGTCGTGCTGGGCTGGATCATCGACGTGATTCCGCTGGCGGTGTTCGGCATCGTGGCCAGCATCGTGGGGGTCGAGGGATTTGGAGACTTTGTCGCGCTCGGCGGCTTCGTGGTGGCCGTGTTGGTGGCCCTATCCCTGCAGGCAGCCTATTACCTGGCTCGCGTGCGCCTCGGGTCGTGGGTTCGGCCGTTGGACTTGCTGCGCGGCGCGCGCGACGCCCTGGTGATGGCATTTTCCACCAGCAGCTCCACGGCCACGATGCCGGTCACTTATGCCTGTCTGCGAGAAAACGTCGGCCTGCGCGAAGAGTCGGCCAGCTTGGGGGCGCTGGTCGGGGCAAACTTCAACAACGACGGCACGGCACTGTACGAGGCCATGTCGGCGCTGTTCGTCGCCCAGTTGATCGGACAGCAATTCACGATCGGCCAGCAATTCCTGGTGGTGATTACTTCGGTCATCGCGTCGGTCGGCGCCGCCGGCATTCCCGAGGCCGGACTGGTCACCATGACGCTGGTCTTCAAGGCGGTCGGACTGCCCAACGAGTACATCGCCATGCTCTTGACGGTCGACTGGTTTTTGGACCGCTCGCGCACGGCCATCAACGTGATGGGCGATCTGAACGTCAGTTGCCTGTTGGACGGGAAGACGCCTCCTCCGGGAGCGCGCAACCTTGCCCGGGCGGAGCAATCGTCCCATCGGGGCGGCCGGCGCACACGCGGCTAGACGATCGATCCAGGGGGCTTCGAGCGACTGAGAGTCGTCCATGGCCAAATCAGCGGCAGCTTGTGCTTCTTCGCACGCCTCTGGCATAATGTGCGCGATTGGGGCGGCCAGGATATCGGTCTGGCCCGACAGACAAAAGCTAACTCTCCAAATCCCGGGCACGGCTGTTTGCAGCCGCGGTGCCTGCGTTGCTAGCAGCAAATTGACTCTGGGATGGTTGCCATGGGCACACATCGCTCGACGAAAAATCGCATGATCCGCAAACGCCGCCGCGAGCGGAACGAACGGGGCCGCGAAAAGGCCGCGCTGGCGCGCCAGTCGGCCGTCAAGCCGAAGCGGACAAAGCGCGCCGCCAAAGCCGAATCGTAATCGCGGCCCGGGCTTTCCCAGGCCGAGGCGATGCTATCGCGCCGCTTTTCGGCGCCCGTCAAACGTTTGCCCACCGCCGGCCCGATAACAGTTGCAGGCGGCAGTTTGATGCACCCGGCGAGGAGATCCCGTTATGCTCGGTCCCGATCGGCCTCGGTTTGTGAGCGATCCGACCCCGTCGTCGCCGTCGATCCCTTCCGGCGCGGCCGCTTCCGAGGGCCCGCTCGGTTCCAAACAATTGGCGGCGGTGCGGAAATTCATCGCCCAGGTTGGCGGAATCGAAAATGCCAGGAACGCGCTTGAGCTTCTGGCCATCTTAAGCGGCGCGGAAACGGCGCAGCGAAAAAGCGCTCATTAATGCCCCGTTATTCCGTCGTGTGCCACTGCTTGCTTGTCAAGCAGTGTGTACGCGGCACGGGTGGGCAAATCACCCGCGGCACCATTCCTAATCGAACAGGCTGCCTTGCACTTTGCCGGGCGCCGTCCGCTCGATGCACTCCGCTCGATCGTTGCGCGGGCTGTTGACGGCCATGCTCACCGGATAGGCCGTCATGCGCTGGGCAGGGTAGGGGGCCAGCAAGGGCGCGAGCCGCTTGGAATCTTCTGCGCGGGGATCGAGCCACGCGTCGAAATCGCGCGCATCGAGAATGACCGGCATGCGATCGTGCAATGATTTCACCAGCTCGTTGGCCTCGGTGGTGAGGATCGTGCACGACTGGATCGCCACTTCGCCCTTGTGCCACCGTTCCCACAAGCCGGCAAACGCAAACGGCCGATCCTCCTCCAGTCGGATGTAATACGGCTGTTTCGGTTTGGCCCCCCGCTTCCATTCGTAAAAACCGTCGGCCGGGATCAGGCAGCGGCGGCGGCGAAAGGCGTCGCGAAAGGCCGGCCGCGTGGCCGCGGTCTCGCTGCGGGCGTTGATCATCCGATAGCCGACCGCCGGATCGTCGGCCCACGAGGGAATGAGTCCCCATTGGAGCCAGGCCACGTGGCGAGCGTTGTCCGCTTCGTCATCACGAATGGCGGCGACTTCCTGAGAAGGCGCGATGTTGAACCGCGGGCGCCAGTGGCCGGCGCGCTCGAGCGATTGCGGCGCAACATCAAACGCCTCGGCCACCTCCTTCATTGGGGTGCGCAACGTAAATCGACCGCACATCGACGCCTCACTTGTCGCGTGCCACGGGTGGCTTGCCCACCCGTGCTTCTGCACTGCTGGACAAGCCAGCAGTCGCAACCCGTATGACACACAAGCTTAGTCAGACTACTAGCGACCGATGGAGCCCGCACGATTCATTGTAGTAACGCCGACGGGCCACCGGTAGAATCAACCGACGGCTCGCCGTCAACGCGAACAGCCATCCATCGAGGAGCGCGGTCATGCCGACGTTGGCGAGGATCCACCTCCATCCGTTCAAATCGCTCGACCCCGAGCGCGTGAGCGAGGCGGTGCTGTTGCCCAGCGGAGCGCTTGAGCACGATCGTCGTTTCGCGCTCGTGGACGTGCACGGCGACTTCATCAACGGCAAGCGGACGCCGGCGGTTCATTTGCTCCGCTCGCGGTTCGATCCGGCGACCAACCGCCTGGCTTTGCGGGTCGAAGGGACCGCCCTTGAGCATACGTTTGACCTCGAGGCCCCAAGGCGCGAGCTGGCCGACTGGCTCAGCGATTACTTCGACACGCGCGTGGCGATCGTGGAAAACGCCGAGGGGGGTTTTCCCGACGACACGGACTCGCCCGGCCCCACGGTGATCAGCAGTGCCACGCTGGCCGAAGTCGCCCGCTGGTTCCCCGGACTTACCGTCGATGCGGCTCGCGATCGCTTCCGGGCGAATCTGGAAATCGACGGAGTCGAAGCCTTCTGGGAAGATCGCCTGGTGGCCGAGGGCTTCGGCAGCGTGCGGTTTCAAATCGGCGAGGCGGAATTGTTGGGCACGAATCCTTGCGCGCGATGCGTCGTCCCGTCGCGCGATCCCCACCGGGGCGAGCCAATCCGCCAATTCGCCCAAGCGTTTGCCCGCAACCGCGAAGCGTCGCTTCCGGTTTGGGCGCCGGCCGGCAGGTTCGATCACTTCTATCGGCTGGCCGTCAACACGCGCCGCTCGGGCGGGCGACCGTGCACGTTGCGCGTGGGCGACGAAGTAAAGATCCTGGGAATCGCCTGAAGGCCGTCACGGTCTCGGCGCCTGCCATTGATTGCCCCACCCGGCGTACAGCTTTTGCAGAAATTCGTTACCAGGCGTAAGCGACGCCGCCCGAGCCGATGTGGAAGAGTTGTTGGCTGTTGAGCTGGGCGTCGTATCCGGCGTACGCGATCCAGCCGCCGACGAGCTCCCAGCGCAGGCCGACGCCCACCAGAGCCCAATTGCTGCCGTAGCTCAGCCCTTGAACCGCGAAGATGCCCTTTTGGCCGGGCATGAAGAATGCGGTGCGGGCCGCGTCGGTTTGCAGATACTCGAACATCCACGAGAGCCGCGTTTCGATGAGCAATCGGCCGCGCTCGTCGTCCGCCGCCGTCAATTGCAGGCGACCGCCCGCCACGCTGCGATCCGAGTCGACGTCCAGCCCCGACACCGACGGCTTGAGCGTGCCCGGACCGCTGTCCGCAAAGTCGTTCGCGGGCAAGTGCACACGCAGCGAGTCGACGTCGAACTTATCATCGTAGAAAATCCGCGGGGCGCTGCCCAGCGCCGCGATGCCGCGGCCGATCGGCCGATGGCCGCCGGCGCGGGTGAGGTTGGGATCGTGCCAGACCGCGGATCGATCGGCCGGATAGTTATTCGCGCGGGCATCGGCCGTGAAAAGCAGCGAATCGGCACTGGGGCGATGTTCATTCAAGATGGGCGCGCTGGGGCTCAAACGGGTCGACGAGTCCGCATCCGCTTCGCGCGCCACCGACTGCGGGCGACTGGGGCTTTCGGCCGTCGCGTCGACAGCGGTGCATTCACTGATGGCATGCGCCGCGGCCAGTAGCGCGGCCGCGACGACGGCACAGACGCGGCAACGACGGCGTGAATGCCGCCCGGCGAAACGATCGGCGCGGGCTGCGCGCGGGCCTTCCATGGCTGGCTAGCGGCTTTGAGGAGTGTGACGACACGTCGTGCGGCAAGAGCGGGCCCGGTGCGGTCGTTGCGGGCCCGCCTGTTGTTGAATCGACGAGCCCCCCATGACTCAATCAGCAGCAGTCTCCGCAGGACGCAACGTCATTGCAGTTTTGCGAGCTGTCCGGACCGGCAAAGCCGCACTAAGTTCGCGCGCTCCGCCCGCCCACAGGCTCACGTCGCGATCGCCCTTGTCTCGACGGCACTTGCGCTCGCGCAGCTTGACTGGGTCTCGCGTCTGGCTTGTAATACTAGACGAGTTTCCCGCCCGAATCGTACCCACCACGAATTTCCGGCCGTTGCGCACCCGCGGCATTTTGGCTGCCGCCGAATCAGGAGCCCATCCATGCTCACCGTTCTGGGCCGACCGCAGCGCGTTTGCAACGGGCTGACTCGCCGGAAACTGCTCGAGCTGGGCGGCGCCGGACTGTTCGGCCTGAGTCTGCCGAATGTGCTGTCCGCCGAAGCCATCCAGCGGCCTCGCCAGGCCCGCGCGAAATCGGTCATGTTCATCTTTCTGTTCGGCGGGCCGAGTCAACTGGAAACGTTCGACATGAAGCCGGACGCTGCCAGCGGCATCCGAGGTCCCTTCAAGCCGATCGCCTCGCGTACCCCCGGGCTGGCGATCTGCGAACACCTGCCGCGGTTGGCACAAGCCTCCGACCGTTATTGTGTGATCCGCACCTTGAACCACAACCAGAACGATCACAACGGCTGCCACTATATTCAGACCGGCCACCCGTTGCCTCCGGCCGATCGCGGCGCGGCGAACGTCGATGCCACCGACAAGGACTGGCCGGCGATGGGATCGATCGTCGAATATCTCGACCGGCGGGCCGCCGGCGGCAATCCGCGGATGGTTCCCAGTTACGTCTATTTGCCAAAGCGGCTCGGACACTTCGCGGGGTACAACTATTCCGGTCAGTACGCGGGCTGGCTGGGCAGGGCTTACAACCCCGTGGCGACCGACATCCGCAAGCGCGACGCGACCGACAATCCGTACTACCGTCCTTGCACCGACGACGAGCTGGACTTTCGGCTCGCCGGACTCGTTACGCCCCCCGAATTGACGCTCGACCGGCTCGACCGCCGCAAGAGTCTGCTGGAACAATTCGACGCCGGGCGGCGGCAGCTCGACCAGTCGCCGGCCGTGCGCGATTTCCAGCGCCTGCGCCAGCAGGCCCTGACAATGGTCACTTCCCAGCGGATGCGACTCGCGTTCGACATTCGCCGCGAAACCGACGGGCTGCGCGACCGCTACGGCCGGAACCTGTTCGGCCAGTCGGCCCTCATGGGACGCCGCGTGATCGAGGCGGGCGCCCGCTTTGTAACCGTCCTGTGGGATGTCGCCGTGCGCGGCAGTAATTTCGCCGGTTGGGACTCGCACGAAGGCCTGGCAGGAACTTTGAAGGATCACCTGCTCCCCGGGCTGGATCAGGGGCTGTCGGCCCTGTTGGACGACCTCGACGACCGGGGCCTGTTGGACGAGACGCTAGTCGTTTGCGTGGGCGAGATGGGGCGCACCCCGAAATTCGAAAATCGCGGGAACTCCGACGGTCGCGACCACTGGAGCTTTTGTTTCCCGTGCCTCTTGGCCGGCGGCGGAATCCGCGGCGGCACGACGTACGGCCGGAGCGACAAAGACGCCGCCCACCCCATCGAACGGCCGGTCAGTCCCGAAGACCTGGCCTGCACGATCTTTGGCGCCCTGGGCATCGATCCGCACCAGTTCATCCCCGACAAGCAAGGCCGGCCGCAGGCGCTTGTTCACGGCGGACGCTCGCTCGAGGAGTTGTTCGCGTAGGACGGTCGGACGCGACGAATTGGAGCATGCCATGTGCCTGCGCATGATCTTGAGCCTTGGCCTGGCGGTCTCGATGATCTGCGGCCCCGTCGCCATTTGTTGCGCGCAAACGCCCTCCGAACGACCCGTAAGCGGCTATCTCGGCGGACCCTACAAGGTGGTCGCCGCGGACTTTACGGGAGACCGAATCGTCGATCTGGCACTCGGCTATCACAACAGCGACGCGATCACGCTCGAAGCGGGCGACGGGCGCGGGCACTTTTCGCGATTGGGGCTTTACGCGATTCCTTTCGATGAGCGCACGACCATCGAAACCGTGCACAACGTCGATTACGGTGACGTCGACGGCGACGGCTTATCGGATTTGGCACTGGCCGTCGGCGGAGGATTGCCCGAGTCGATGACCGGGCGCGCCGTGCTCGCCAGGAACTTGGGCGCGGGACAATTCGACAAAGTGCTCGAATATCCGACGGAAAGCCAATCCAAGGGCGCCAGGCTGGTCGATCTCGATCGCGACGGCCGGCTCGACTGGCTCTACACGGCGCGGGGATCGGGATATAAGGGCGACACGACGATCGGCAAGCTGACGATCCGCCAGGGGCTGGGCGGCTTCAAGTTTGGGCCGGCCCGGGATTATGCGGCGGGGCCTTCCGCGTACTACGTCGAGACGGGCGATCTCGACAACGACGGTTGGCAGGACATTCTCGTGCCCAACGAGCATGCCAACACCGTGACCTACTTCATGAACCCCGGCAAAGAGATATTCGCCGGCCCGGGAAAGCTATCGCCCCGCGTCGTGCGCATCGGCAAGCTTCTGCCCCAGGAGCGGACGGCCAACGTGAACGACGTGCGAACCGGCGACTTAAACGGCGACGGGAATCTCGATCTGGTGACCGCCAACCTGGGCCCCTCGACGATCTCGGTGTTCCTCGGCAAGGGCGACGGATCGTTTCAAAAGGATCATTTGCTCGACGGGGGCAAGAACGGCGCCTTTCTGGCCGCCGGCGATCTGGACGCGGACGGCGATCTCGACTTCATCGTCACGCACTGGACGGAGGATTTCATTTCGGTGTTTCTCAATCGGGGCGACGCCACGTTTTCGCCGCGCACCGATTACAAGGTTGCCCCGGGGCCCTACGGGGTCACGCTGTGCGACGCCGATCGCGACGGAAACCTCGACGCCGCGACGGCCAACTATCGAGATCGAAGCCTTTCGGTGCTCATGGGCGCCGGCGACGGCACTTTCCGGCCCGCCGTAACTCTGTCCAAAGTGCTTCGCCTCGAAGAGGGCAAGTGGGTCGCCGAGTGATCCGCCGCGCGAATAAGAAGTACCGAAGGTGGGACCTTAGCGATGGGTTGAGGACGAAAAGTACAGGCGGCTACTGAAACCGCTTCCTCCACCACCATATCATCCCACAGGCGATGACCGCCAGCTCCGGAGCAGTTCGGTAGTGTGGCCTGGGGGCGTCCAGAAGGCAACGATGCTCTCGACCGCGTTGGAATGGATAGCGCCTCGACCTTCCCTTGACCCTCCGGTGGCGTGTAGTATGGCTGCTTGTGCGATCTTGTGAATATGATGAACAAGGCCGACTGCTGCCGGGTGACGCTCGGATATCGGTGCCCCCGTCTATGAGAACCATCAGGATCGGGTCGCGAACCATCGGCGGGCACCGGCCAACCGGAGGCCTCCGATGACGCCCAAGCGATTCATCATGAACGCGGGGCGCACGACCAAGCAGGGCCAGCAGATCAACATTGGAAAGGACCACGCCGAGTATCAGGCCCTGGTCACCACGCTGATCATGCACCCGGATGACATGAAGGAGGCCGGAATCCCGTCCGGCGGAACCGTGCGGGTTCGGTCCGACACCGGCGAGGGTCTCTTCCAATGCAAAGAGGGAAAGGTTCCTCCGGGCATGATATTCGTCCCTTATGGACCGCCCACCTGCCGTCTGATGGGCCAAAACACCGACGGAACCGGCATGCCGACTTCCAAAGGTTGGGAGGTCGAGGTCGAGCCGGTTCCGCCCGAAGCCGGTGAACAAGATTCCTTTGGCACGTCCGAAACCTTATGAACACGTGCGCTGCTGACCCGAGAACGGTCGTTTCTCTTTGATGGAGTTTAGCAATGAAGGACATCGAGTCACATATCGATGCTCAACAACCCGAATGCGCCTCGCTTCCGCAGGATCCAGGCGAACGGCCCCAGGCCTGGGAGCTCATTGATATTGGAAGGTACCGGCCGCGCCGCATCAGGGGCAGCCTGCTCGGGCGGGAGCTTGGGTGAACCTTCGTCGTGCCGCCCGGTCCGGGCGAAGCTGACAAACGATGAAGTGCGCGCCGCGAGATCGAACCGCCACCGGGTCAATCCGACTTTAAGATACAAGTATAGCCCTCAAGCGAGACATGCCATGAGCCTGAACATTGTTCAACACGCAACGTGCACGTTTTGTGGTTGCGTCTGCGACGATATCGAGCTGCACGCCGAGAACGACCGCATCGTCAAAACCAAGCACGCCTGCAGTCTCGGAGAGGCGTGGTTCCGCAACCACACCGCCGAGCGCCTGTACCCGGACGCGCTCGTCAACGGACAAGCAGCGACGGTCGATGAAGCCGTCGAAGCCGCGGCCGACCTCCTGTACCAGGCGCATATGCCGTTGGTGTACGGACTGAGCAACATCACCTGCGAGGCGCAGCGCGAGGCCGTGTCGCTGACCGAGCTGGTGGGAGGAGTGATTGACAGCCACACATCGTTGTGACACGGGCCAACAGAAATCGCCGCCCAGTTGGGTGGCAAGGTCACGTGTACGCTGGGCGAAATCAAGAACCGGGCTGACTTTATCGTGTACTGGGGGGGTAATCCGGCCGAGTGCCATCCCCGGCACTTCACCAAGTACACCCTGACCCAAAAGGGCAAGTTTATTCCCAACGGCCGCAAGGACCGGACCATGGTTCTGGTGGATATCCGCGAAACTCCCAGCGCCAGAGCCGCGGACATTTTCCTCCAGATCGCGCCGGGCAAGGACTTTGAGATCCTCACCACGTTGCGGGCGCTGGTCAAAGGCCAGCGCGTCGACGAAGAGCGGGTCGCGGACACCGGGTTGACGCTGGACGTCATTCGGGATCTGGCGGACCGCATGAAACGGGCCCGCTTTGGCGTGATCTTCTTCGGCATGGGCCTGTCCATGACCCGGGGAAAGCACATGAACTCGGCGGCCGTCCTGACGCTGGCCACCGAGCTGAACGCCTTCACCAAGTTCGTCACCATGCCTATGCGCGGTCACGGCAACGTGACCGGCTCGGACATGGTAATGCGGTGGACCACGGGGTTTCCGTTCGGCGTCAGTCTGTGCCGCGGCTACCCTCGGTTCAACCCGGGAGAGTTCTCGACCGTGGACCTGCTGGTCCGCGGCGACGTGGATGCCGCGCTTATCCTGGGGGCGGACCCCGGCGCGACCATGCCCCAGCCGGGCATCGACCACCTGGCCCGCATCCCCACCATCGTGCTGGACCCCAAAGTGACCCACACCAGCCGCCTGGCCCGGGTGCATATCACCACGGCCGCCACGGGCATCAGCGCGCCCGGAACCGTGTATCGCATGGATGAGATTCCGCTGCCGCTTCGGCCGGCGCTCCAGTCGCCGTACCCGACCGACGAAGAGGTGATTCGCCGAATCCACGAGGCCGTTTCGCGCAAGCCCGCCTGGGCTCGGCGGCCTGAAGCCGTGATGCCGACGACTTAGAACAAGAACGAACGACCTGCTGCCAGTCGAACGGAGACGCGATGCTGCGAATTACCGGCGGCAAGGTCTACGATCCCGCTCATGGCATCGATGGCGTTGTCAAAGACATTTGCATCGAGGACGGCCGCATCGTCTCGGAGGTCGCAGGCGGACGCGTGATCGACGCGACCGCCATGATCGTCTTCCCCGGCGGCGTCGACATCCACACGCACGTCGCCGGCGCAGCGCTCAACTTCGCGCGTGCCATGACGCCCGAAAATCACCGTCTGGCCACGGCATTTTTGCACACACCCGAGCGCCGGGCCGGCATCGGCGGCCCCACTCCCACCACGTTTGCGACGGGGTATCTCTACGCCGGCATGGGCTACACGACCGTCTTCGAAGCTGCCGTCCCGGTCCTGAGCGCCAAGCATACTCACGAGGAGCTGCGCGACACCCCCATCGTGGACAAAGGCTGCTGCGTCCTGATGGCCAACAACGAGATCGTGCTGGACCTGCTCGAGGCCGGCGAGATCGAGCGGGCCAAGGACGTTGTCGCCTGGTTGATCTGGGCCGCCAAGGGTTATGGAGTGAAGGCCGTCAATCCCGGCGGAGTCACCGCCTGGAAGTGGGGAAAGGACGCCAAAATCCTCTCCGAGCCCGTCGTCGGCTATAGCCACGTAACACCGGCAAAGATCATCGAAAGCCTGGCCCGGATCGTCGATCAGCTAGGCTTGCCGCATCCGCTTCATCTCCACTGCAATAATCTGGGAGCCCCGGGCAACGTCGCCACGACTCTGGAAACGATGCGGGTTCTGGACGGGACGCGGGCCCACATGGCGCATCTGCAATTCCATTCCTACGGCGGAGACGACTGGCACTCGATGCGCTCCGAGGCGGCCACCATCGCGGAGTATTTCAACGCCCACCCCAATCTCACCGCCGATGCCGGCGCGATCCTGTTTGGCGATACCGTGACCATCACCGCCGATGGCCCATGGCAGCACCTGTTGTACCAGCTGACCGGCAATAAATGGGGCAACCTGGACGTGGAGAACGAAACCGGATGCGGCATCGTCCCCTACACGTACAAAGGCAGCAACCTGGTCAACGCCGTGCAGTGGGCCGTGGGACTGGAACTGTTGCTGCTCATCGACGACCCATGGCGCATTTTCCTGACCACGGATCACCCCAACGGCGCGTGCTTCTGGCGGTATCCCGAGATCATCCACCTGCTGATGAACGCCGACATCCGGCGCGAGCGGGTGAGCAAACTGCCGGCAAAGGCCAGAGGCCGTACCGTGCTTGCCGATCTGGAACGCGAGTACTCGCTGCTGGACATCGCCACCATCACCTCCGCGGGACCCGCGCGGGCCCTGGGACTGACGCGGAAGGGGCACCTGGGCATAGGCGCCGACGCGGACCTAGCGATTTATCACGACAAGCCCGACGGCGATTTCTTGTTCCGCTACCCGAGATATGTCATCAAGGCCGGCGAGATCGTGGTCGAGGAGGGGGAAATCCGCAAGATGAGCGAAGGCCGCGCGTTCATCGTTCAACCCGGTTACGACGACACGATCGAGGATTATCTGCGTCCGTTGTTTCAGCAATACTACACCATATCATTCGAGAACTACCCCGTCGAGCTGGAGCGCCTGGCACGGGCGGAAGTGCACTCCTGCAAATAAGCGAGCCACGTCGAGCATGATCACCTTGACGCTCAAAGAGCGACCCACGGTTCCGCTCGAGGCGGAAACTCTGTCACCCGACACATTGGCACCGTTGTCGCACGATGCGGTGCGCGCTCTGCCGGTCTTCCTGGGCAAGCGTCAATGCCGAGTCGACGATTTTTTTGAGGTCGAGGGCGCGGACAGCGACGAGCTCGAGATCCGCGGTGATGCCGGCAACGTGAAATGGATCGGCCGCGGCATGACTCGGGGCCGGATAACCGTCCGGGGCAACGCCGGCATGCACTTGGGAGCGTATATGAAAGGCGGCACGATCGAGATCTCGGGCAATGCCTCGGACTGGGTCGGCGCCGAGATGTCCGGCGGGTTGATCCGGATTCGCGGCAACGCCGGCGGACAGATCGGCGCAGCCTACCGCGGAAGCGCCCAGGGAATGCGCGACGGCACCATCCTCGTCGAAGGTTCGGCCGGCATCGAAGTCGGCATGCGCATGAGACGAGGGACCATCGTGGTCAAAGGGCCGGTGCGAGACTTCGCCGGCCTGCAAATGAAGGGCGGTACGATTTTCATGCTCAGTGGCGCCGAGATTCGAACCGGCGCCTGGATGACCCGGGGCACCATCGTTTCCTTGGCGGCCATTGGGCTGCTGCCGACGTTTTCGTACGACTGCGAGTCCAATCCCGTGTTTCTGCGGCTGTATGCCAGGCACCTCGAGACGCTGGGGTTTTCCATCCCCTGTGACGATCAGGACGGAACCTATCGGTGCTACTCGGGTGACACGGCCGTGCCAGGTCGAGGTGAGATCCTCGTCTGGCGACCTCGCGCCTGATGACCGGTATGGCCACCTTACGGCTCGACGGATTCGTCTCGGTCGACGCTTTGGGCGAAGGAACGCTCACCACGCGGCCGATCGTGTTTCTGGGCGACACGTTGGTCGTGAACGCCAACGCCGAGGGCGGGGCAGTCGTTGTCGACGCGCTCGATCTCGAAGGCCGGCCGATCGAGGGCTTTACCGCTGCCGATTGCACGCCGATCACGACCGATAGCGTGCGCCACGTCATCGCCTGGAAGGGCAATCCCGATTGCCATGTGCTGCAAGCGCGGCCGATCAAGCTGCGATTTCACTTACAGGCCGCGAAGCTCTTTGCCTTCGAGCCCCAGATCCGCCACAACCATTACCTGCAATCGTACGATTGAGTGGTCGAAACCTAAGCCCGAGCGGCCCGAATCTTTCAGGCTATTTCGGGGAATTCTCTCAATTAACCTCCGCATTCGTCGCGGTTGACCACCGAAAAAAAAGCCGACCTGGCGGAATAACCCAGAGGCATTCCGCCAGGTCGGCTTACTCGTTTAACAAGCCCCCACGGCACGGGCCGGGTTGCTTTTTATCTGGTCGTCCGACGACATCGGCAGGCGGGCTTAAATTCACACCGCCTTCGGCACGAACCGGAGTGTACCGCTTGCAAGCTGGAATGCCAGAGGATCATTGGGGCTCGCATGAAGCACGCCTACGACCTGCGGCGTGGGAATCCGAGCGGCCTACTTATTCCGCGTCTCGCGGAAGCACGGCGACTCGGCCAACGTGAAGAGCACGACTTCTTCGGCGGTCGTCGTGCTGATGTCGTGGTGCAGGCTCAATACCTTGATGCCGGTGATTTCCTCGACCATTGCCTCCATCACCGGCCGCGCGGTTTCGATCAGATGAGTCCGCACCTGCTTGAGCAGATCTCTTCCTTTCTCGGCCGGAAGCGTTTTGACCAATTGCTTCTCGGCCGCAGTCAAGACGCCTTGCAGCCGAATGACCAGGCAATCGCCAAACAGGTGCGCATGAATCTGCTGCGGCCCCCGGCCCATATACTCCTGCTCAAACCGGTTGAGCCCGTCGCAAATGGCGGCTTCGATTTCTCCTTGAGTCTTCATGATGATTCAAGCGATTGGCTGCTGGAAAAACCGCCACGCACAAGAACGGCCGCCGATCGAGAAAGAGTGGCTCCGCTCAGCAAATTTATGGTCCCTCGCACCTGGGATGCTTGATTCTACCTTTAGAATTGCCTGCGACAACAGGCAGTTAGAGCGGCAACGGTCTGACGCCCCAGGTTGTTGCTGGCGGCGGCATGCGAGCGGCAGTCGAAGAATCCCAAGCAAAAATCACCGCTGCTGGGACCATCGTGCGTTTGCTTCTCATGTTGGGTAATGATAGAGTTATAGATGAGCCAGCATGACCTATTCAGATCGCGCTGGCGGAAACTTAGTTTGAATTGTCGGATGACTAACTGAAGGGCAGCCCGGCTTCGGCCGGATGGCCCGTTGACGAGTAAGCCGACGTGGTGGAAGACCTCCGGGTGTTCCGCCACGTCGGCTTTTTTGTGCTTTGAGTACGGCGCGGAGATCGAGTTCACTATCCGTGTATCTGATTGCCGGCGACAGGGGAGTTTTGGTAGCGAATACGGGCGGCGAGGAAACGGGTGTGATCGAGGACGAAGACGGGATCGATGATGCGATGTTGGATGATCGAACGCGGGCGTTGCTTTTGGCACGGGCACCGCGGATTGTCGCGGACCGCAAGCTACGCTGCCGTGCTGGCTGATGGGCGAATTCGCGAGCTGCACTTTTGTATGGCGTGTAACAGCCTGGTGTGGGTCGAGCATCCACCGACGGCGGCGGCGGAACAACTTACGTGGAAAAACCTGCAAATCTAGATCGCGCGACAGGCCCATCGGCGCCGGCCATGGTTCGGGGAGCCATCCGTCATGTCCGGAGTGCGGCGGCGGACTTCCGGTGGTTCGGCAATCGCACCCCACTACGTATTCCCAAGGCGATTGGGATTGTCCGAAGTGTGGCACAAAGTTTGACCGTCAGGGCAGGGCGCGCGATCAGTTGGCAAGCTAGCACTCGCTAAGGAGATTCATGCAACTCTGCAAGACCTGCCGTTCACTCATGATTGGTCGGGAGGCTCCCAATTCGTTCCGGCGCCTCAAGCGGCTGCTTCGACATCATGGTGCCGCTCCAGAATCGCTAGCGGTGGTGGCGGAATCGCTCGGACCGATGTGCGACAAATGTCTTAGGGCTATGGATAAGTCGATTAGAGCGGGCTCTAGCTGAGATCGTGCACGAAAAGTACTGCAAGCGGAATCACGAATCACTGTCCGCTTGCGTTTCTCCGTACGAACACTATACTAGTGGTATTCGCTGACTCCTTGCCAATCCGCAAAAACGGTCTCGCGAAACGGTGCGTTGAATTCGTCGGATGACTAGCTGAAGGGCAGCCCGGCTTCGGCCGGGTGGCCCGTTAACGAGTAAGCCGACGTGGTGGAGCACCTCGGGGTGTTCCACCACGTCGGCTTTTTTTGCTTTCGGCGAGAGCGGCATGTCCGCAACCGGAAGGAGGATCTCGATGGACGACTCCAATTCGGCCATGGCGAAACAGATTGCCCTTGCGGCGAGCGATTTCGAGCAGCGGAGGACGGGCAAGTTGCCCAAGTCTGTGAGCGTCGTCTTGAGTGAGAACACGCTGGTAATCACGCTGCACGGTACTTTGTCGCCGGCCGAGAAGGCGCTGGCCAAGAATCCAGACGGTGCCGCTCAGGTGCAGGAGTTTCACCGCCAACTGTTCAACAACTCCGCCGACTCGCTGCGGCAGGAGATTAAACGAATCACCGGGGTGGATGTGCGCGAAGCGGCTGTCGAAGTCGAGCCGACGACTGGCACCGTCGTGAAGTCGTTCACAACCGGCACGGTAGTCCAAGTGTTCCTGCTCGCCGACAGCGTAACTGCCGGCGCCTGGAGCGGGAGCGGGCGAGACGGTCAGGCATGAACACGGAGGTCGAACGGCCCGACGCAAGGTCGCGGCACCGCCTAACTGATGCCGTGAGTCCCAGCGGCGTCAGCGAGAAGTCCTCGGCCTTCGATCGTGCAGGAAACAATCACAGGAGGTGAGCAATGGATACGGTTCGGCCCCTTTTTATTTCGACATACCCGCCGGAAGAGTGCGGGCTGGCGACGTTCACCAAGGATTCAGCCGACGCCGTCGACCTGGCGGCCGCAGCCGACGTCTCGACGGTAGCGGCAATTCGAAAGACAGGTCCGCTCTGCTTTGACGATCCGCGCGTCGTTCATGTGATCGACAACTCGCGGCCCGACGCCTATCGGCTGGCCGCGGACGTGGCCAACGACGGCCCGTGCGACGTGGTGAGTCTGCAGCACGAATTCGGCCTTTATCCCGGTGCCTGGGGAACGGACGTAGTGGATTTCGTGCGTGCCTGTCACAAGCCAATCGTGACCACATTCCACACCTTGATGACCGAACCAGCTCCGCTGCCGCGCCGCGTCATCCAAAAGATCGCGGCCAACAGTCAAGGTCTGGTGGTGATGACCAAGATTGCCGCGAAACTGCTAAGAAGCGTGTATGGCGTGGCCAGCCGCCGCATACGGGTAATTCCGCATGGTGTGCCGGAAGTTCCGTTCGAGCGCGATGACACCCACAAAATTCGCCTCGGAATGGCTGGAAAGCGCGTCATTTGTACGTTCGGACTCATCAACCGAGGGAAAGGGCTGGAATACATGATCCAGGCCATGCCCCGGATCGTGGCCGAATGTCCGGACGTCGTCTATCTGATCGTCGGCGCCACGCACCCGCAGGTCAAGCGTCAAGAAGGAGAGATCTATCGCGAGAGCCTTGCGGCGATGGCCCAGCGGTTGGGCGTCGGCGACCACGTGCGATTTGTGAACCGTTTTCTTTGTCTGGCCGATCTGCTGGCGCACTTGCAGGCCTGCGATGTTTACGTTACGCCCTATCCAGGGAAAGACCAGATTGCCAGCGGCACGTTGGCGTATGCCCTATCGGCGGGCCTGGCGGTGGTCAGCACGCCCTACCTATACGCCCAGGAAGTGCTGGCCGACGGGCGCGGACTTCTTGTTCCGTTTGAACAGAGTGATGCTATGGCCGACGCGGCGCTACGATTCCTCAACGACACCGCGTTCCAACTCGAGACTCGCCGTAAGGCCTATGAATTCTCCCGGCCGATGTTTTGGCCAAACGTCGGCCACAAATACTTGAGACTCTTCAGTCGGCTTGTGCGGGCAAGGCAGGCGAACATCCTGAGGCTTCACAGAAAAATTACGGCCACTTCCAGCAGTCCATAGCTGCTTGGTCGATTTCTGCATAGGGGCTTGTAATGCACGAGCGCAACGCAATCGTCTTGGATCACCTGGATTGCATGACAGACTCGACCGGCCTGATTCAGCATGCCATCTACAGCATTCCGCGGCGCGAGAGCGGGTACACGACCGACGACAATGCCCGGGCTTTGCGGCTCTGTGCTCGTCTGTGCTCCCAACACGTGGAGCGACGGATGCTCAGTCGTGTGACGCGGTACTTGAGCTTTATCCAGTTTGCCCAATGTGCGGACGGGGGATTTCACAACTTCCTCAGCTTTCAGCGTAATTGGCTGGACGCGAAAGGCTGCGACGATTGCCAGGGACAGGCGGTTCGTGCCCTGGCCGAGGTGTTGACCAGCAAATTACCCGAAGGTCACCGGAGGTTGGCCCGCGAGTTAACCGACGCACTCTTGCCTACGCTCATCGATTTGCAAAGCCCGCGCGCCCAGGCGTACGTGGTGTTGGCTTGGGAGCATCTGTGGCGTGCAGAAGTGGCGGATGCCGCTGCGCTTGAAAACATCGCCTGGTTCTCTGCGCGAAGGCTGGTCGAATGCTTCGAGCGCTGCAAATTGCCGAATTGGCCGTGGTTTGAACCTCGGATGACCTATGCCAATGCGGTGCTGCCGCACGCACTGTTCGCTGCCGCCCGCCGCTGGCCTGTGGAGCCGTTTCTTGCGGTAGCGGAGTCCGCGTTCTCGTTCCTCGACCGTGAAACCACCGCCGAGGGCGTTTTTTGGCCAATTGGGAACGGCGGTTGGCACGCGCCGGCGCAGAGCAAGGCCTTACACGATCAGCAACCCGTAGAAGCCGCCACCATGGCCGAAGCGGCGGTGACTGCATTTGGCCTGCGCAAGGAAGACAAATATATGGCCACTTTCCGGCGCGCGCATGATTGGTTCCACGGGCAGAACAGCGCGCGACAGTCTCTGGCCGACGTGCGCAGGGGCGCCTGTTGCGATGGTCTGCACGCGTCGGGCGTCAACCGAAACCAAGGCGCAGAATCGACACTCGCCTACTTGTGGACCGAATTGCACGATTTCGAAGTCCAGCATGCGATCGACGGTAGCCCCGGGCCCGTCGTGGCAAGCGCACAACTCCCCTAAGAACTTATTCAAGAATTGGCACAAAAGGAAGACCGCATGCGTCGAGAATCTACGGTTGCCAAGCTACAACTGGAATTGTTCCACCGTCATTCCGCCAATCCAATCCTCACGGCTCAGGATTGGCCGTATCCTGTGCATTCCGTTTTTAATGCAGGGGCGTGTCAGTCGGGCGATGAGACGATTTTACTTGTTCGAGTCGAGGACCGGCGCGGCCATTCGCATCTTTGCGTCGCCCGCAGCAATGATGGAATCTCGAATTGGCAAATTGATTCCGAACCGAGCTTTGCACCCGACCCCGCAAGTTTCTCGGAGGAAGCCTGGGGCATCGAGGACCCTCGTGTGACTTGGATCGAGGAGCGCGGCGAATGGATCGTCGCCTATACCGCGTATTCGACGAGCGGGCCGCTCGTATCGTTGGCCGCCACCAAGGACTTCATCAATTTTACGCGGCTTGGTCCGGTGATGCCGCCCGATGACAAGGATGCGGCAATTTTTTCACGCCGATTCGGCAATCGCTATGCGATGATCCATCGACCCGTGTCTGCCGGGCTGGGTGCTCACATGTGGCTCTCCTTCTCGCCCGATCTGAGGCATTGGGGGGACCACCATATTCTGCTGCACGCCCGGCGCGGCGCGTGGTGGGACGCCAACAAGATCGGCTTGAGTCCACCCCCGCTGGAAACGTCCGAGGGCTGGCTGCTCTTGTACCACGGTGTGCGCGTCACCGCCGGCGGGTGCCTTTATCGCTTGGGACTCGCCTTGCTCGATTTGGAAGATCCCTGGCGCGTTCTCCGGCGTAGCGACGAATGGATCTTTGCGCCTGAAATGTCCTACGAGCGGCAGGGTGATGTAAGCGGCGTGGTTTTCCCGTGTGGATGGATCTTGGATCATGCGAGCGGCGCGATCCGCATCTACTACGGTGGTGCGGATAGCTGCGTGGCCTTGGCCACCGCCCAGCTCGGCGATCTGCTCGATTACCTATCCAATTGTCCCGCGCCCCCGGAACGTAAACGCAAGGGCATGACACTATTGGATTGAAGGTGCCTGGCTCGCATGACTGGCTCGGGAATGACGCTGCCTGGACGACTTGAACGGAAGGAATGTGATGTTTCTCGACGCAATCCACTCGGAGCTCGCCCGGCTGCAAGTACATCCGGTAAACCTGGGCGTTCGTGCAAACGACGATCGCCTTATTGCGCTGCGGGGGAGTCTCCTCGGATACTGGAAGGTCCCGGCGGCCATCGACGGTAAATGGTTTCTCGGTCTCTTACGGGGCTTGCCCGACGCCGCTGGTCCCGAAGTCGTCATGAACGCTCTTTGTACGGCCCAGCCCGTTGAAGCCGAATTGCCCAAAGCGAGCGAAGGCGAGTCCGCATTGAGGCTGTTCGATCCCACCAGCAACGAGCCGAGCGACGGGCGCTAGTGACCAGGAAAGGCGTCGTGGAATGTCCCAGTTGGTGCGTCTCCTGCTCCCCTGTTCTCCTGCTCTCCTGCTCTTTGCCGCCTCCCGGCGGCAACGAGGGGCGGCCGAAAACTTTTTGTTTTTGGTCCGAGCCGGGCGATTTTAGGCGGCGAGTTTTTCATAGCTATACAGCGTGCGCGGGAAAAACTGCTTACGTCGTCGGAAGTGACCGCGCGGGTTGGATTTCGAGTAATTCGTGCCGCCAAAATCCACCGCACCCCCCGATGTGAAGAACGTTTTGCGCGTTGAGAACGGCCCAACGTACCAGAAATCAAAATTTCGCGCTTCCGTCAACGCACGTTTTCGGCCGGGCGATGGGGGGTGGTGTAGGGGTAAGTGGTCAGTGGTTTGTGGATAGCGGTTGGCGGTCAGAAACCCGCTCCGTGCGCCCCGAAAGCTACTTCAGGGCCAACGGCCCGCAATTCAATAGCCCAGCGCGAAGCGCAGCGTAGCCCTGGGACTCATGGCGCCGCGCAAACCAGGAAAGCCCTGAAAGGGCGTGCCAGGCGCTCGTGCGCCCCGCGCCTCGATTCAAGAGGTGGAACGGGATTCCACCGAGAGGGACTCGTGCGGCACGCGGCATCCCCAAAGCGTACGGGAAGTCGCTCCCTCTGTCCCTTTCGTTCCCTATAAGCGCGCCTGTCGCCCTTTCGGCGCCTGAAAAAGCAGAATGTCCCAATCCTGTTCGGCACGGGATTTGCGCTGTGCAAAACATTGACAGCTTA
>JBBDNV010000200.1:0-9718 GCA_040877415.1 Pirellulales bacterium | reverse complement strand
CACGAACAGCTTCGGCTTCGGCGGCCAGAACATCTCCCTCATCGCCAGCCGCTTCGTGGGCTAGCCTGGCCACTAGGGTCGGTCGCCGGATGCAGAAACTCAGGCAAAAAATGACTTGACACTGCCGGCAGGGCTTGTTATCTTCTCGGACGTCGATAATATGGGCCGCTTGGGGCGAGCCCGTTGCTCGAGGTGAGATCTAATGCTTTGAAATTCGGCGGTTTCTAGGAAACGCTAATTTAGCAAAAGCGACGATTGAAGTCTTTCCACGCCGGCCAGCTTGTGGCCGGGCTCGAAAGCTTTCAATCGTCGTTTTTTGTTGGCTTGGCCCTTTTCAGCAATTCGTCGGCACATCTTTGGCACAAACCAGCGCTCCAGCATGGGCGGCAACGAGACAACTTGGGGTAACGCTAATCACAGCATAACTGCGTTTGAGTTTCTACGGAGATGAACCGCTTTAGAGTCGTGGTTATCCTGTCCTGCCTTAGGGAGTAGTCTAATGATGAAGTCGCTAAAAAAATCAGTAAGGAAATATCGTTGTTTTGCCGCAATCGCCGCCGCAATGGCGATCATGCCAGCGAGCGCAAATGCGGACGCGCTCAACGGTGGAACGGGAACTCCGGGGGACGATCCGCCGATTGTGGTGGGAGCGGACTGGTTCGCAACTACGGACACGCCACCGGCGTTCTTTTGGATTGGAGGAGACGGGGCACCCAACTTGGAAGGGCCATTCACGTTTAACGCGCTGACGAACGTCGTTTTGGACGTGACAGACGACTTTCTAAAAGGGGACCGATTCGAAGTGTTTGACTTTGGCGCATCGCTTGGGCTGACTTCGCTCGTTCCTGTCGCCGAGGGGTTGGAACTGGGCCCGGAGGCGGCTTTTAACGATCCTTCGTACAGTAGTGGTTCGTACTTGCTGGGTCCTGGCGCGCATTCCATCACGATGGCAACCGTTGTCAGCCCATACGACGGCGGCCGAGGCTATTTAAGGGTCACCCCCGAGCCGTCCAGCGCCTTGTTGGCCGTCGTCGGCATTGTGGGCCTCTGTGGCTATGCCCTGCGACGGCGCCGCGCTGGAATAAGCTCTGCGTGAACGACGATCAGGGCGGACCGTGTCCGGCCCGATTCGTTGTGTTTTTGGGAAACGGCTGAACCGACTTGCAAGTCGGCCGAAAAAAATCGCCGCGGTGCCTGCATCGTTGCCTGAGGGAGGTCGCGGTGCGAGGCGCGCGGCTTTTTTTGAACCTGGCGGCTTCAATAGGGTGGCGCCCGCCGCGCGCCAATTCGTCGGACCACCATCGCTTCAATCGGCGGACCTGGATCGCCGTCACCCGACGACTTCGTAGCCCTTGCGCTGGTCGCGGGCTTGCCAGGATTGGGCTTCGGAATCGCCGACGATTTGCTCGGTTTCGGGATTCCAATGAATGGTGCGGCCCAGACGAATGGCGATGTTTGCCAGGTGGCAGGTGGTGATCGAGCGATGATGGGTAAAGACGTCCGAGATTGGCTGCTTGCGCGATTGGACGCACTGGAAAAAATTGGCCATGTGCGAAGTTGGCTTGCCGCCATAGAGCTTTTCGATGGCGTCTTCGGGCAAGGGACGGTCGTTGAGTTCGTCAACGGGCTTGCCTTTCAGGTCGCCTCGGCTGACAAAGAACTTGCCGTCATCGCCTTCGAACGTGATGCCGTTGTCTGTATCGTGACGGATGACCATTTCGACGCCGTCCGCATATTTGCAGGTGATCAGGAACTCCGTGGCAGTGTTGTAGCCATTGGGAGTATCCGGGTGGGTGGCGGTTCCGCCAACCGAAATCGGGCCGCTGTGGTCGGCGCCGATGGCCCAGGTGGCGATGTCGACGTGGTGCGCGCCCCAGTCGGTCATCTTGCCGCCCGAATACTCGTACCACCAGCGGAACTCGTAGTGGCAGCGTTTCTCGGTGTAAGGAACCATCGGTGCCTGCCCCAGCCACATGTCCCAGTTGAGCTCGGGCGGCACGGGCATCGGCTCAAAAGGTCCGGCGGCGGGTGCGCCGCCGATGGCGCAGGTGACTTTGCGGACCTTGCCGATCCGCCCGTCGCGAATCATGGCGATGGCCGTGAGGAAACGGCGGTTCATCTCCGTGCGTTGCTGGGTGCCGACTTGAAAGACGCGGTTGGTTTCCTTGAGCACCTTCGAAATGAGCTTGCCTTCTTCGATGGTCAGGGTCAGCGGCTTTTCACAAAAGATGTCCTTGCCCGCCTTCATGGCGTCGATGGCGATTTTCGAGTGCCAGTGATCGGGCGTGACGATCGAAACAACCTCGACGTCCTGGCGATCGAGCAGGCGGCGGTAGTCGTCGTAAATGTCGGCCTTGCCGCCGGCTTTCTCCCGGCCGCTCTCGGCATGCTTTCGGTCGACGTCCGAGACGGCCACGATATCGCCGTGCCGCTGGATGCTTCGATACAAACCGTTCCAGCGGTCGCCGGTGCCGATGCACCCGACCAGCGGCCGATCGTTCTTGCTTGTAACGTCGGCGGCTAGTGCGCCTTTCGCCGTGAACCAATAGGGAACTGTCAAGCCGGCGGTTGCGACGGCGGACGCTTTCTGAAGAAACTGACGGCGATTTGGCGAGTGGCTGCTCATGAAACGACGCCTTTTGGGCAAATGCGCTTGCGAAAGATCGGCGACAGTCGGTTGTGGAACGTTCATCATAGTTGAGCGTTCGAGGTCGTGCAAAGATCTTCAAGCGGCAAGCGGCTGGGGCAACGTGCATCAGGAGCGCGGGACACGAACGAGCGAGCGGTCGATGCTGGCCATCGTGGGGCAGCCGGCAAGTGCCATGTCGAGATCCAATTCGTCGCGCAGCATATTGATCACGTGCTCGACGCCGGCCTGGCCCGACGTGGCCAGCGCCCAAAGATACGGCCGACCGATGAGGACGGCCCGCGCGCCAAGCGCCAAGGCTTTCAAGACGTCACTTCCGCGGCGAATGCCGCCGTCGACCAGGACTTCGGCCCTGCCGGTGACGGCATCGACGACTTCGCCGAGCGCCTCGCTGGTTGCCAGCGTGCCGTCGAGTTGCCTTCCGCCGTGATTGGAGACGATGATCGCCGCCGCACCATGATCGACCGCCCGGCGCGCGTCTTCGGCGGTCAGGATTCCCTTGATCACCAGCGGCAGTGAAGACAGGCTGCGCAACCACTGGATGGCGTCCCACGTCAGCGAAGGGTCCCAGATCTCAGAGATATAACGCTCGAGCGCCGAGCCCTCATCGCCGGCTTCCATGCGGTCGAGCCCCACGTGCTGGAGATTCTTCCAGGTCATGCCCGCAGGGAGTCCGAAGCGATTGCGCGTGTCGCGTTCGCGGCGGCCGACTAGCGGCGCGTCGACCGTCAAGCACAGCGCCTGATAGTTGGCCGCGACCGCCCGCTCGACGAGCCATTTCGTGATTCCGCGGTCGCGGTAACAATAGAGTTGAAACCAGCGGGTGCCGCCCGCGCCCGCGGCGGCGACTTCTTCAAGGCTAAAGGTTCCCGCGGTGCTGACGACTTGAATGACGCCGGCGGCAGTCGCGGCCCGGGCAACGGCCAGCTCGCCGTCGGGATGGGCCAGGGCATTGAATCCGCAAGGCGCCAAAAGCACCGGCAATGACGTCGAATGACCGAGCACCGTCGTGCCCAGGTCGCGCTTGCCGACGTCGACTAGAACGCGCGGCCGCAAGCGCAGTTTCTGCCATCCAAGCCGATTCTCGCGCAGCGTCACCTCGTCTTCGGAACCGCCGAAGTAGTAGTCAAAAACCATCTGCGGCAGCCGCTCTCGGGCCAGTTGCTCGTAGTCGTGAAGATTGATCGGATTCATGGGGACCCGCATGAAATGGCGAGGATTCCCTTCAGGGTAGCACAATCCCTGACGAGGCGCTGGGCCTGCGATCGTTAAGGTTGCGGCAGTTTTGGCGGCTGACGGGCCTTGGCGTCGGCCGAAGCGGGCGCCTGCGGATAGTCGCGCTTGTAGATCGATCGGACGTAATGCACCAAGGCCCAGCGGTCATTCATGGGAAGCTGCTGGTAGTTCGGCATCGGACCAACGTTGGGTCCGCCCGCGATGATTCGAAAGACGTCGCTGCCGGCCGCCCCGGCACGAAATACACCGGCGGTCAGGTCGCGAGAGTGCTGGATCGGCCGGTTCATTTCGTCGTACCAGTTGAAATTTCCTTCCGATCGGCCCAGGCCCACCGGCTTCGCCTTCTTTTCCTGGTGACAACTGACGCAGCCCTGCTCGATGAAAAGGATTCGTCCTCGGGTCACCGATGCGAGGGTTACAGGCGGCTCGACGCCGATATCCAGCGGTCGCGCCAGGAACGGCCTCGTTCGAGGGTCAAAGAGATTGACCACGGTCCCCTCGTATTCGTCGTAATAGTTCGCCAGCGACTTGATGAATTGCACGAGAGACCAGCGGTCCTGCTCGCTTAAGTGTCTGAAGGAGGGCATCGTGGAACCGTACATTCCGCGGGTCAGCGTGCGAAACAGATCGGAATCGCTGGGCAGCGTGCCGTATTCGGTCGACCGGCTCTTGAATTTGCCGTACCAGAAATTACGCGGATAGTTGCCGGTATACCACTGTAGGGTTGCCGAGCCGTTGCCCCGGCCGTAGGGCCCATGGCACCCGCTGCAGTGCTGTTGAAACAAGGAAAGACCGCGCTCCAGCGCGGGCAAATCGTAATACAGGGCGAAGACCGATTCCGGGTCCACGGTAAAGAAAGGCGAGTGCATTTCGATGCGCACGTCCTCGGGAACACCGGCCGAGTTGCGGAAGACTTCCAGGGCGCGGTTCAGTCCGGCCTCGTGCAACAAGAGGAACTTGCTGTCGCCGTCGGAGGCCGCGTGCAATCGGGCCAGGAAGGAATCGAAGTCCCCGAGCGCCCATTCCGGAGGCGCCGGCGGAACAGGATCCAACTCCAATTGCGGCTGATACAGGTCTGCCGAGTCCCGCCACCTAATGACGTAGGCCAGTGTCCCCATCGCTGCGACGAGAAGGGCGGCAACCAACGACAAAACGAGCCAGTTGTTTCGACGCATGGTTGTCCTACGCCATACCGCGGTCCACTGGCGGTTCCTACTTCCAGGTCACTTCCATCGAGTAGAAGTGCATGAAGTGCTCGCGGGGCGGATTGTTCTTGTTGTTGTCTTTGGGGCTGCGGATCCAGAAGTCGCATTGCACGGCGGCCGGGTTCACCTGGCCGGCCATCGTCGGCTTGCCGTAAATGTCCTTGCGCGCTACCACCGGATAGTTGACTTTGAGCGTCTTACGCTCCCGAATGCCCTGCGTGACCATGAAGTGGGCCTGGTAGTCTGTGTAGAGTGGTTTGCCGTTGAGCGTGGCGCTGCCGGTGCCCCAGCCGGCAATATAGAGCAGCGTCTTGGGCCAGATCGTGTTTCCGCAGCCGGAGTCGCCATGCTCGAAGATCATCGAGGCGACGCCGCCGTCCTGACAAGGCATTTCCTCCAGAAACTTGTCGAGCGTCAGCTCAAAAAGTCCTTCGGGCAATTCGAGCTTGGCGACGAACTTGCCGGTATTTTTGATCTCGTCAACGTCAATCTCGACGGTGCCTTCGACCAGCTGGGAGTTCTGGCCGGCGTTGTCGATGTGCTCCCAGCCTTCCTTGTCCGACAGGCTGCCCACCACGTAGGTTCTGCCGCAACTAAGTCGGAAATCGCCGTCGTAGAGCCCGTGGAGTTTCGGGCTGTAGATCGTCATATCCGTGCCCGGCTGGCTGCGAGGTGAGAGCGGTTTGTCCTGGGCCGTCACCGTCTTCGAGCTCGGGACCACCAGGGCCGCAATTGTCAGAAATCCTCCCATGAGAACGGCCCCGGCAAGAAGTAAGTACTGTCTCATCGTTGTTTCCTTTCAGTGTCAAAGGTACTGCGGGTATCCCGGTTTATTGCGAAAGCTTCAGATGCGCGGAGGCCTTTTCTTCCGCCCGAATCGTAACGTCAACCGCCTTGGGGTCCCTGGTTTCCGTGCGAAATCGCTCGTGAAACATTCCCACCTGGTAGTTTCCTGGCGGAATTCCCGTGATCTCGAATTGGCCCTTTTCGTCCGTGATGGCATGGAAGGGATGCGGATCGACTCGCAGGAAGGCGCTCATCCACCCGTGCCGATCGCACTTGACGAGATAGATGCCCGGCCGGGTGAGAATGGTTTTCTCCGAGTCCCCTTTCCGTCGCAAGCCGGGATTGAATTCAACAAAGCCCGGAGGCCCGTACAGATGCGTCGTATGGTAAACCTCGTCGCTGTTCTTGACCTCGACCGCGCTGCCCACAACGGCAACGTTGACGTGCGGCTCAAAACGACAATTCCGGTTATCGACCACGATGTCGTTGCGCGCCGCGCCGGGCCAGTTTCGCAGCGAGTCTCCCATCAGATAGACAATCGCGTTGCGCACGCCGCGACTTTCCGTGTCGATTAAACAGTCCTCATTGGGAAACAGGCCGTCCTTGCCGTGGCGATCACAATACTCAGGGTCGGTTTGGATGGGAATCATCGTCTCTTGAGGGATCGGATCACCGTCGAAAGTGACGGTTCCGCTCAGCGTCCCCTCTTGGTGCGGCGCCTTCGAGAGATCCACATCGCCGGTTGATTCGGTTACCGAACCAGCGTCCCTTGGGTTAGAGACCTGCTTCTGAGAATCCTTCTCAGAGCGGCATCCCACGGTCAGGGATGTCACTGCCAGTATGGGCAGGCAAAGCAGCAGGCGTCGGAATCCGAAGACCATCAGTTTTCCATCCTTTAGATTCTCATCCCGCCGATTTCGGGCATGACGGCGTGTACACAGGGCCGGCGAACTGCCCATGGACTCCTAATCCGTCATTTTCCGGTTGGATTGTTTGTGGACCATGACGGCGGTCTTTCGGATCGATGATACCGCTTCGGGGCCGCTGGTTCCATGATTTCCGTCCGTGCCCGTCAAATTGACCCGAAGCCGGATACCGGCGCCGACGCTCAACATCGGTCTAGTCCTTCTGCTCGAACCCGGCATTGCCGCCTGGCATCAGCCGGGAGCCGATCCAGGCTGACGGCGCAGGCGGTTTTAGCATGGCGCCCCAAGCGGCACATGGGAGATTTTTTCCGCTTGCCATGTTGGGCGTCAAGCGTCGGCGCAATCGCAGGCCAAGACTGGGAGATGCATTCGGGAAATGCGGGTTAAGATAAGCCGTGCCTGGAAACGTTTCCGCTCCCGGTATAACATTCGCAGGATTCCCGTTTCCATGCCAAGAAAGGACCGCGCGATGCATCAACTACTCATGGCAGTGGCGTTGTTAATGCCGATAAAGGACAGCTCCGTTTCCGGCACCATCGAATTGAAGCAAGAAAAGGGCTTTGTCCTGGTGACCGGCGAGGTCAAAGGGCTGACGCCCGGACTACACGGCTTTCATATCCACGAGTTCGGCGACTTGCGATCGCCCGACGGCATGTCGGCCGGCGGCCACTACAATCCGCACAAGAAGCCGCACGGCAGGCCCGCTGCCCACGAGCGCCACGAGGGTGACCTGGGCAATATCGAGGCCAACGCCGATGGCGTCGCTAAATTCAACCTGAGGGCCATGGGTCTCGATTTGAGCAAGGTCCTCGGTCGAGGCCTGGTCGTGCACGCCAATCCCGACGATTTCTCTCAACCGGTCGGCAACGCCGGGCCTCGTGTCGCGGTGGGCGTGATCGGCGTTGCCGAAGTGAAGTCCGCCACCGCCGCGAAGTAGTCGGACTGGTGCGGCCGGTGTCGCGCCCCATCGCCGGCAAGCGACAAAAACAGCACTCTGGGATCACGACGGCCCGTCGGGGCCCTCTCCCGGAGTCTTTTGTTGCCGAGGCCGCGCGTCGCTCAGCGCTTCGATTGCTCGACGGCCTCGCTAAGCAAATCGAACAGCCGGTCGACTTCGCGGCGCGTCGGCTCGTCGAGCGTGTACCCGACCGGCCCGCGCGCGATCGTGTTGACGAAGACGCCTTGCCTGACGAGCAGATATTTCTCGATCGCCAGAAACGCGTCGAGACTATGCTCGAGCGACACCAGCGCAGCCAGCGGCAGCCAAATGCGATAGGCCGTCTGCTGGTCGCCAGACCGCAGCGCATGCCATAGCGCCACGATGCCGTCGACGAGATCGGCCCCCGGCATCGTGCCCACAATGCCCCGTTGAAAACTGTCGATCAGGGCCATGCCGCCGGTGCCTTCGAAAACACGGGCTCGAGAGCCGGTTGCGGCGTGAAGTTCAGACAGCCGCGGGCCGATCGGCACGGCCTCGGGCTTGAACATGACACGAGGGCCGAATTCGTCGAGGAGCCTGGCCAGAAACGAAATCGCCATCGGCCGCCCGACGTATCCGCTGGCATCTTGCACAATGACCGGGAGATCCACCGCCTGCACAATGCGGCAGTAGTAGCCGAACAATTGTTCCTCCCCCAGTGCCACGGCAATCGGAGGCACCGCCATCACCGCGTCGGCGCCAGCCCGCTGGGCATGCCGCGCATAGCCTTCGGCCGCATGGCTGCTTTCGGCGCCCACGCTGATGACCACCACTCCGCGCGCACGGCCCGATTGGCAAGCCCGCTCCGCCAGCTCCTCTCGCTCCGGGGTCGAAAGCCGCAGCACCTCCGACACCATGGCCATCACGATGCCATTGGCGCCGCGATCGAAAAGCCAGCCGATTTCCTTCTCCAGCGTGGCATGGTCGATCGACTCGTCGGCGTGATACGGCGTTTGAAAAACGCAAAGCACGCCGGCCAACGAGCGCTCAGGTCGTTCGGCTGCGCTCATCACCGGGAATCATTCCTATGCCAGGGCGGTTGTGGATTCCGCGAAACGAACCTCCACTAAACCGCGCCCGGCGCCGGTTGACAAGTCGATCGCCCCAGCTCAGGCGGCGCGGCGCTGCTCGGGATGGGCTGCCTTCGGGACACTGCGCAGCTCGGCCATCACGCGCACGACGACCGCGTCGGTAGCCTGGCTGACGATCTCCGTTTGCAGCGCCGGATCGAGCTTCTCGCGCCCTTTTTGCAGACCGGCCAATTCGCGGTGGACGATCTCCAGCGCCCGAGCGCGAACGTACCCGCGGGCTTCGGCAATTCGCATCGTCGCCGCGCGGCGCCGCACGCGCCCCAATACGGGTCCGACGCTGCGTTGGGCTACTTCGCTGCCGATGAGCGCCGCCTTGCGCGCAACACGTCGCCTTGAAAAGAAATTCCAGATGCCCATTGGCAAACTCCTTTTGCCGTTGCTCGATTCCCTTCGCATCGTGAAATGCGTCTAGCTGCCGCCGGGACGGCGCGCCGCTATGTAAAGAATCGAGCTATTGGGCCGATAGCCTTAAGTGGATGCGGCGCTGCCGGGGCTTCTCTGCGCGAACCGCCCAAAGCGCCATAACGGGGCTGCAGACCTTGACCTGAACCTAATGATTTTTTAGTTTACGAGTTTGCCAGGCGCCGTCGCCAAGAGGCTAAGGCAGCGGATTGCAAATCCGCCATCGTGGGTTCGACTCCCACCGGCGCCTTTTAGAGCGCAACGTCAATATTGACGGCTGTTTTCGGACCGCTAGCAGTGCCTGCTCGACGATTCAGGTGCGGATTTCGCCTCGATGGCCGGCAAGGCCGCACTTGTCCACAATCTTCCCCACGCGGGGCCGCTAGCCGGTGAAGCGGCTGGCGATGAGGGAGATGTTCTGGCCGCCGAAGCCGAAGCTGTTCGTG
>JBBDNV010000199.1:0-48340 GCA_040877415.1 Pirellulales bacterium | reverse complement strand
AATCGAACGTCGATCACGTCCGCGCCGAGTTGGCCAAGACCGGGCTTCTGATCGCCTATCCACCGTCGTCGGCCTGATTGGCTGCCGCAGGAGTATGCATCTTGAAGGCGCCGAAGGACGGTACCGCAATGACTTCGGGCTGCCCGAATTGCCGGAAAAGGGCGGGTGGCTGGCAAGGCCTGGCTTGGGAAGCCGGGTCACACGGGCGCGTCGCTGAATGGCTTTGAAACTCCAGTGCCGCCTCGCGGTCGCTCAGCTAGTGCTCGCTCGGCTCGCCGGCTTGCGCGGCGACGGGCACTTTCGTGGATGCGACAGCCGCGCGGCGGCGGGCGCGCCAGTGGCGCAGCGTGGCGGCCATCACGGGCAAGAGGCTGATGAACACAATGATCACCACGACCAATTCAAAATGGTCGCGGATCCAGGCAACCTGGCCCAGGAAATAACCGCACAGCGTCATCGAGGTGACCCAGCCGATGCCGCCGACGATGTTGTAAATGACGAACCGCGCGTAGCCCATCCGCGCGACGCCGGCCACAAAGGGCGTGAACGTGCGCACCAGCGGCACGAAGCGGGCCAGAATAACCGCCTTGCCGCCGTGCCGCTCGTAAAACTCCTTGGCCGCCATCAAGTGGCTGTGCTTGACCAGTTTCAGATGTCCGCGCTCAAACACGCGCTGGCCCATCTGCAAGCCCAGGTAATAGTTGACCGCGTCGCCGGCGATCGCCGCGATCGACAACAGCACGATCAGCAATCCGGCGTCAAACACTTCCTGGCTCGCCAGCAGTCCCGCGGCAAACAGCAGCGAATCGCCGGGCAGGAAAAAACCGACCAGCAAGCCGGTCTCGCTGAAGATGATCGCAAACAGGATCAAGTAACTGACCCACCACGGCCCGGCCAGGTTGACCAGCGTGCGCAAATTCTCCGGCTGGGCCAGGCCTACGAGCCACTTGATCCAGTCGACGAGCATCGTCATCGGCACGCTTTCAAAAGCGGGAAATGTCGGGGCGGGATTGCGGGATTATAGGAGCCCGGGCGCGCAGGTGGCTACACCAATCGGGCATAGCATTGCAAGAGCGGCCTGACCGCTGGCCCGCGCATCGGCCGGATGGTGGGAGCGACGCCTGGAAGGCGCGCCCGTCATTTAAGCCCGGGCCCAAAACTTCCACCACGGCTGGGGAGTTTTCTGCCGCCGCATGGATCGTCGCGGCCGTCGCACCGAGGGCTCAGGCGTGCTGGTCACGCGGTTGCCGTGCACGTCGATCATCCCGAGCATGTTGGCGCCGATAAACTGCGTGCCGGTCAGTTTGGCGCCGGTGAAATTGGCCTCCTGCAGGTCGGCGCCGCGCAGGTTGGCGCCCGAGAGGTCGGCCGCGCGCAGATCGGCCCTCATCAATTTGGCATTGTGCAGGTCGGCGCGCAGGTCGGACATGCTCAAGTCGGCGCCGGTCAGGTCGGCGTCGCACAAAATGGCTTCGCGAAGCTGGGCATATCGCAAGACGGCGCCGGCCAGTATGGCGTCCTGCATTTCGGCGTGATGCAGATGCGCGTCGGTGAGATTGGCGCCCGAGAGGTCGGCGTGCACCAGGTTGGCGCCTTCCAGATAAGCGCCGTTGAGCACGGCGCCCGAGAGGTTGGCGTTTTGCAAATCGGCCTCGCGCAGATCGGTGTTGATCAGGTCCGCGTCGCTGAGATCGGCGCCGGCCAGGTCGGCCCCGCGCAGTCGCGCCCCCGACAATTTCTTGCCCGCGAGCGTGTCGGCGTCGATTTGCGCCAAAACGGCGCGCGTTTTCTTGTGCCTGATTTCGAGCATGCTCCCACCTTGCTTCAGTGCCCGCGCGGGGACCGCCGACGCGCCCGTGTTGCGGAAGCGCCAAAGGCGGCTCGCACGCGCCTGCACCCCGGGGGTCGGGCGCGCACGAGTATTGAGGCAAAACCGCTCCGGGCCGGCGCCGCAATCACCTGGCGTCGCCGCCTGGAAGCTCTGCTCTGTCCGACGAATGACCGCCAGCCGGATGGGCCGGAGGATAGCTGTCGCAGGGGAAGGGACGGGCCTTTTGTTCGAACGCGAGATAGCAAGCTCTTAGGATGAGCCAACCAAATAATCAGTATAAACGACGGCAACCGTTTTGCCACTAGCGATTTACTTACAATCTCTGAGCCCTATGTCCCGCCGGGCCCCCCTCTGGAGAGTTAATGCTCGATGTGATGAGCCTCGCGAGGCGTGTAAGTACACGCCGACTGTCATTTCCTCGTGCCGCCCGGGCCGCATATAAATGCTGTGTCGGATTCAAAGAATCGCACTGCCCCGAACGAATGCCCAGAGCCTTTGGCCGCAGACGACGTCGGCGCGACGAGTGGCCCGAACGCGCACGCCACACGGTGGCTATGGCCGATCGTGTGGGCGCCACAAAAGAAAACCGCATCCCCGCACGACCCGATGACTCACCAGGCAAGCATGGATTTTCGCGTCAATCTGGACCTCTTTCGCGGTCCCTTGGACTTGCTGCTCTACCTGGTGCGCAAGCACGAGGTGGAAATCGTCGAGTTGCCGATCGCTCCGATCACCGACCAGTTTCTCGAGTACCTGGCGCTCGTCAAGGAGCTTGACATCAATGCCGTGGGCGACTTTCTCGAGATGGCCAGCACGCTGGTCGAGATCAAATCGCGCTCGGTTCTGCCGCGCGGCGGAGAAGTGGAAGACGAGCTGGCCGACCCGCGCCAGGAGCTCGTGCGGCGGCTGTTGGAATACAAGAAATTCAAGGACGCGGCCAGCATGCTCGACGAGCGCGGCCGCAGTTGGCAGCAGCGCTTCGGGCGGTTGGCCAGCGACTTGCCGCCGCGCGCGCGCGATCCGGGCGAACAGGAGCTTCACGAGGTCGAGCTGTGGGACCTGGTCAGCGCGTTTGGCCGCATCATGCGCGACATCGAGGCGACCAAGCCGTCCAACATCGTCTACGACGAAACGCCGATCCACGTCTACATGGCCCAGATCAACAAACAACTGGCCGCGCGCGGCCGACTGACGTTGCGCGAGCTGTTTCGCCCGGACATGCACAAAAGCGCCGTGATCGGCATGTTCCTGGCCATTCTGGAGCTCGTGCGTCATCAACAGGTGCGCGCGGAGCAAAACCAGCTATTCGGCGAAATCTGGGTGCTGCCCGGTCCAGCGCCCGGCGCCGAGCTCGATCCTGCCAGCGTCGAATCCTACGAACACGGCAGCGGCCGATCGGCCGACGGCGGTTGACCTGGCCGGCTTGGCGGCCCGCCCGTCCATGGAGAAGGGCCGTTTTTGCCAAGCTACGACCGCTGGCGACGAAGTATAATGGGCGGCATCCGGAGCCCGCGGAAAAGCGAGGCACGAGCAGCCATGTGGGCGAAAAACATTTTGTTTCTCGTCGTTTGCGCAGGCGGGCTGTTGGCGCTCGTGGCCAGCGTCGCGCGCGATCCGGCGGATCGACCCCGGGTCCGCATCCAGACCGATTCGGTCCGCACGGCCGCCGCGCGCGTCGACTCGGCTTTTGAGCGGTTGTGGCAGCAGGCAAAACTCGAGCCGGCGCCCACGGCGCCTGAGCTGATCGTCGCCCGGCGAATGTCGCTGGCGCTTGCCGGCACGATCCCGTCGCTGGAAGAAATTCGCCACTTCGAGAGTCTGCCGGCCCAGGGGCGGCTCGACGTTTGGCTGGCCGAGCTGTTGGCCGATCGCCGCAGTGCGGATTACCTGGCGGAGCGCTTGGCCCGGGCCTACGTGGGAGTCGAAAACGGTCCGTTCTTGCTCTACCGGCGGCGCCGCTTCGTCACCTGGCTGGCCGACCGCTTGGCCGCCGCCGAGCCCTACGACCGGATCGTGCGGCACCTGATTGCCGACTCCGGGCTGTGGACCGATACGCCGCCCGTGAATTTCGTAACCGTCACCATCAATCCGGACGACCGCAACAAGCCCGATCCCAACCGGCTGGCCGCGCGCGTGTCGCGGGCCTTTCTGGGCATCCGACTCGACTGTGCCGAATGCCACGACCATCCGTTTGCGCCGTGGAAGCAAAGCGACTTCCAGGGCCTGGCCGCGTTTTTCGGCGGCACGCGGCAAGGGCTGCGCGGCATTCGCGACTTGCCCGGCGAATTTACGGTCGAAAGCCGTCAAACCGGCGAAACCGCAACGATCCCCGCCCGGGCGCCCTACGCGCCCGATTTGCTCTCCCAAGGCGGCCCCGAGCGCGAGCGTCTGGCCGCGTGGGTCACGCATCGCGACAACCGGCCGTTTGCCCGCGAAGGGGTCAATCGCGCGTGGGCTTTGTTGTTCGGCCGCCCGCTGGTCGAGCCGATCGACAACCTGGGCCTCAGGGCGGAGTTTCCCGAGTCGCTCGAAGTGCTGGCCGACGACTTCGTCGACCACGGCTTCGACTTCCGGCGGCTGATCGAGGTGATCGCCGCCACGCGCGCGTTTCGCCTGGACAGCCGCACGGGCGCGACCGCCGAGATTGCCGCAGACGACCTGTCAAATCGCCAGTCGCAGTGGGCCGTGTTCCCGCTGACCCGACTGCGGCCCGAGCAGGTGGTCGGCGCCGTGCAGCAGTCGGCCTCGCTGGCGACGATCGACTACGAGTCGAATATCGCCGTGCGCTTCGCCCGGGCCATCGGCCAGAGCCAGTTCGTCGAGCGTTACGGCGACAGCGGGGCCGACGAGTTCGACGCGCACGGCGGCACCATTCCGCAGCGGCTGTTGTTGATGAACGGCGAGATCGTGTACGACAAGACGAAGGACAGCCTGTTGGCCAACGCGGCCACGCAGATCGCCGCGTTTGCGCCCGACGACACCTGTGCGGTCGAGACGGCCATGCTCGCCGTGCTGTCGCGCCGACCGACCGACGACGAAGCAAAGTATTTCCGCGAGCGCCTGGCCGGCACCCGCGGCGGCCAGCGCAGGGACCGCTTGGGCGACCTTTACTGGACCCTGCTCAACAGCACCGAGTTCTCCTGGAACCACTGAAGAAACGCATGAACGCAGAATTCAATGTTTAGCAGGCCGTTGAAAAATGGGACCGGCTCCGAGCACGTCGCGGCGAGACCCGCGAAAAACGGCGGTCGCGAGGTGCCTGTCCCAGTTTTTCAACACGCTGTTAGCCCCAGGCCCACCGGGCCGGGGCACATTGGACGAAAGAATGAATCAATGACGCAGCTACTCTCGACCCTCGATGTACTGTCGCATCAACTGCTGCATCGTCGGGCACTGTTAAAGATCGCCGGTTTGGGCGGCGCCGGCTGGCTCTCTTCCGTCGCCGGGTTGCTGGCCCGACGGGCCGAGGCCGCTGAGCGCTCCGCCACCGGCAAGCCGGCCCAATCGCTCATCGTGCTGTGGATGGCCGGCGGGCCGAGCCAATTGGAGACGTTTGATCCCCATCCGGGCAAAAAGATCGCGGGCGACTCGCGCGCCATTCCAACCGCCGTCAAGGGAATCAAGCTCGCCGACGGACTGGAGCATGTCGCCGAGGCCATGCAGTCGATCGCGTTGGTGCGCTCGGTGGTGAGCAAAGAGGGGGACCACGAGCGCGGCACCTACCTGGTCAAAACCGGATATCGCCCCGATGCGACGGCCGTGCATCCTTCGATCGGCGCGATTTGCTGCCACGAGCTGCCGGCGGCCGGCACCGACATTCCGCGGCACGTTTCGATACTGCCCAATCAATGGCCCGGCCGCGGCGGCTTCCTGGGCGACGAGTACGATGCCTTCAAAGTGGACGATCCGGCCCAAAAGATCGCCGACGTCGCTGGCCGCGTCTCCGATCCGCGCTATCGTCAGCGATTGGCCGATCTCGACGTGCTCGAAGCCGGCTTTGCCCGCGGGCGGCGCCGGGCCGTCGAAGCCACGCTGCACCGCGAAACCGTCCGCGAGGCACGCCGCATGATGACCTCGGAACAACTGCGGGCGTTCGACGTCACCCTGGAGCCGGCCGAGCTGCGGGCCGCCTATGGCGACACCCCCTTTGGCCGCGGCTGCCTGGCCGCGCGGCGGTTGATTGAAGTCGGCGTGCGCTGCGTGGAAGTGACCCTCTCGGGCTGGGATAGCCATGCCAACAATCACGAGATTCACGCGCGCAACAAAGCGATTCTCGACCCGGCCTTCGCCGCGCTGGTCAGGGATTTGCAGGACCGCGGCCTGTGGCCAAACACGCTCGTGCTCGTCGCCGGCGAATTCGGCCGCACGCCTGCTATCAATCGCCTGGGCGGCCGCGATCATTGGACGCAGGGGTTCAGCATGGCGCTAGCGGGCGGAGCGATCCGCGGCGGACAGGCGATCGGTGCCACCGATCCCGAAGGGGGCCGCCGGGTCGAGCGGCCGAAACAAATCGGCGACGTGCATGCCACGCTGCTCGCCGCGTTGGGAATTGACCCGGCCAAAGAGCTCATTTCGCCGGCCGGGCGACCCTTGAAACTGGCCGAAGGCGAGGCGATCGGGGAGTTGCTGGTCTAGAACGCTCCTAACCACAACGACCCAACGAGCACGACGAAACAGAAGATCATTTTTTTCGTACGTCGTGCTCGTTGTGTCGTTGCGGTTAGTTAATCGCATTTTCCTTCATCGACAACTACGCCACGAGCTGGCGCAGGTGGAAGTGGAATTTGCCGAGCTGGCCGCCGTAGTTGCCGGCGGTGATGGCGATCACCCCCTCGCCGGCCGCCGCGCGAATGCCGGCGGACATGGCCGCCGCGACGCTCGCTTCGTCCACTCCGTCGATGACGATCTCGTAGGCCGCGGCTGCTCCCTCGGCCAGTTTCGTCTCCACCCGGCCGCGCAAACTGGGGCAGTAGGCATCGGCGGTCGAAGCCTTGAGCCCTTTGTAGCGCGAGCCGACCTTGCTGCCGCAGCGGGCCACGCCGCCGGGAAAGGGCGTGATGACGCCCGGCAGAGGATCGATGGCACCAATGGCGCGGCGAGCGGCCGCCAGCGCCGCCGGCAGCGTGGCGGCCTCGACGATAAAGTTTCCGCCCCCCACCCCCTTCTCGACGTGCGCCAGGTGCTCGATCACAAATTCGCCGTCCATCACCGGGATGCGCCAATAGCGCCGCCCGGCCACCAGCTTGCTCTTTTGAAATCCGTCGCCGAAGTAACGAATCGTCTTGCCCAGCGGGATGCGCGCCTCGCCGGCCGATAGCCCGTCGTAGACCGCCGTGGTCGGGCAGGTCATCAGGCACTGCCCGGTGCGATTGGGAACCACGGCCGCCAGTCCATCGGGCGAGAAGCCGAACACCAGAATTGCCGCGCCGGGGCGGCCGTCGGGCGTTTCGTCCGGCGCGAGCCGCCGTTCCACTCCGGTCTCGCTGTCGCACGAGATGATCGAGGAGCTGTAACCGGTAAACGCGCGCGCCGCGGCCTCGAGCCAGTATTCGTCCTGGGCCGTGACCACCAGGCGCACGTAGCGCATGCGGAACGCTTCGGCAAACGTATCCTCGATGCGCGTACCGCTGATTTCCACCGAGGCCCTCCCGCATAGCCGACGTGCCAGCACGATCATCATGATCGGCCGCAATGTGCCTGCCAAGGGCGAGGGTTTAAGGCGTCGCAAAGCCGGTTTGGTCGAATCGCGTCGCCCTCGTGCGCGCGGCGCAACTCGAAGCCGACTCTCAGCCCCCTCGGCTGTGCCGGGTCTTTCGGCCAGCCGCCTGTCGTTTGTCGGCGAGCCGCTAGCGGTCATGAATGCGGGCGGGGGCCCGCCGCCGCGGCGGGTGTTTGGCCCCAAAGCGATTTCGCGCGCAAATTGCTTGCAAGGTTGGGAGTGTTTTAGGATACTTCAGAGGTGCCACGAGTGGTTTGGCCCTTTCACTGCGAGGAGCGGACTGATGCACATCCCCAACGGCTTTCTCACGGATCCCGTCTGCGCCGTTTCGACGCTGGTTTCGGCGGGCACGATCGGCTACGGTTTCTCGCGCATGCGCGAGACGGACAGCTCCCGCTCCGCCGCCCTGATGGCCGCCACGGGGGCCGGCATCTTCGCCGCCCAGATGGTCAATTTCCCCATCGACGGGGCCACCTCGGGCCACGTGATCGGCGCGGCGCTGGCCGCGATCGTGCTGGGCCCGTGGCGCGGCATGCTGACGATGGCCGTGGTGCTGGCCGCGCAAGCTTTTCTGTTCGGCGACGGCGGCATCCGCACGCTGGGCGCCAACGTGCTGAACATGGCCGTGGTGGGAACGCTCGCGGCTTCGGTCTGCTACCAGTTCACGACGCGGCGCGTGGGGGGCGCGCACGGCAAATTGCTGGGCGCCGGCCTGGCCGCCTTCGGCTCGGTGATGGCTGCGGCCGCGTTGTGCGCCGCCGAATTGGCCGCCAGCGGCACGTATGGGCTCTCGGGTGTGTTCGCTGCCATGATGAGCGTGCACCTGGTCGTCGCCCTCTGCGAAGCGGTGATCGTGATGACGATCGTCGCGGCCGCCCTGGCGCTCGCGGCCGACAAAAACGCGCTTTCGACGAAGAGCGTGCTCGTGGGTGGTCTGGCGCTGGCCGTGGTCGTGACCGGATTGGTGGCGCCAGTGGCTTCGAGCCGGCCCGACGGATTGGAGCGCGTCGCCGTGGATCTGAATTTCGCGAGCCTGGCGGCCAGTTCGCCGTCCGTTGCTCCCGACTATGAAGCCCCGCGCATCGCCTGGCCGGCCTTGGCCGTGGCCGTCGCTGGAATTTCTGGCGTCGTGTTCGTGTTTGTCAGCACCTACACGGTCGGCCGCGCCGCCAAGGCGCGCGTGCGAAAACAGTAGGGTGACATCTCCGATTCGATTCCTATTCGATGAATCCCTAGGGCGACACTAGCCAATCCCATTGGCCGCCCCCGCTGGAAGCGCCGCCCGGCTGTCACGACGCGCGCCATGGCATTCGGCGTCGAACACGGCACCCTGAGTCGGACAGCATGCTGTTTCCCCGGACCGGTCCGGGGAAAGTTTCTTGCGCGGCCGACACAAAACCTTGACCAGCGTACGAACGACGCTTAGACTCGTGCCAGCGGCACAGCTCGAGCTGAGACGAGGCTTTTTAATGCGCCGTTCAAAATCGGGGCGCCACAACCGGCAACAACCGCCGGTGTGTGTTTCTCGTGCGCCGTTCTTGCCGCGTTGGGCCATGGTATTGGCCCTGGTGCTCTTGTGGTCCTGCGGTCAGCTTGACGCTGCGCACGGACAGACCTTCGGGACCGTCAGGCTGGGAGGGGGCTCGATCGAGATCGTTGGCGCCGACGTCGGCACTACGACAGCCGACTTCGCTCAAATAGTCGTCGCCAGTGGCGCGTCGCTGATCAGCGTGAGCAACGGCTTGGGCGACGGCACGACGCTCAACATGGGTCCGATCACGCGCCACGTCGGCGGGACTTTGAATCTTTTATTGCCCGACCCCCCGGGCGCCATCACGACCACGAACGGGAACATCGACGGCATCGTGGGCGGTTATCTCACGATCAGCGGCACCGACTGGGCCACGGGCACCGGTGGCAGCAGCCCGTTTGCGCTGCAACCGGTGAGCAGCTATGCGGACGACGTTTGGGCGCCGGGCAATCACACCACGGTGGTCACCAGCAACTCGCCGGCCGCCGGCTCGACGACGGCCAGTTTGCGATTCAACAGCGCAGGTGGTCTATCCCTGACGTTAACCGACGACGCGGGCCAGGCGAACGTTATTACCCGCGGCGGCATCCTGGTGACGCCCAACGTCGGCGCGCACGATCTATCGATCGCCGCCGCCCCGGCGGGCGCGCATCTGACTTCCGGCAACGCCCAGGACTTGATCGTCATTCACAACAACCCCCTGGGATTGCTGACCGTTGGCCCCACGATCAGCGACAACGGCGCTACGCCGGTCGGCCTGACGAAGTCGGGCTCAGGCACGCTCCTGCTGGCGCCGGCGACCGCCAACTCGTACTCCGGGGCCACAACGATTAACGGCGGTGTGCTATCCGTCAGCGATATCGGCAACGGCGGCACGCCCAGCGCGATCGGTCAATCGACGAGCGCGGCCGGCAATCTGGCGCTCAACGGCGGCGGGCTGCGGTATACGGGCGACGCCACCACGACGGATCGGCTGCTCAGCCTCGGTCTGTGCTCGACCCTTGGCGCACGCGGGGGCACCATCGAATCGTCGGGAGCGGGGCCCATCACGTTTGCCAACGCCGGCGCGATCGAGTTCAACACGCTCGCCCTGCTGACGCTAACGCTGGGCGGCAGCAACACGGATAACAACTCATTCGCGCCCCTGCTCGGCGATCAAACGAGCATCTTCGGCAATGTGCCAAGTGCACTCCGCAAGAGCGGCGGCGGCACCTGGATCCTGACGAACGCCAACACCTACTCCGGCGACACCACGATCGATGCGGGTACGCTCCTGGTGCAGAACATCGCCGGTTCGGCGACGGGAACCGGCGATGTCCTGGTCCACCCCGGCGCCACGTTGGGTGGCACAGGCACCACCACCGGTCCGGTTACTTTTGACGGCGGAATCCTGGCGCCGGGCAACAGCGCCGGCACGCTGGCCTTGGGTCCAACGGTCTTCGATGCGGCCTCGATTCTCGAATTTCAGCTCGACATGCCGGGGATCGTCGGCAACCAGATCAACGACCTGGCCGCGGTCGCCGGCAATCTCACGTTGGATGGCACGCTCGACGCCACCGGCCTGACAAATTTCGGCTCCGGAGTCTATCGCCTGTTCAACTATTCGGGTGCGCTCACGGACAACGCATTGACGGTGGGACTCTTGCCCAGCGGGTACGCCGCAGTGGTCGACACGTCGATCGCGCACCAGGTGAACCTGAATGTCGCCCTCGTCCCCGAGCCCGCGACGATCGTCCTGGCCGGCGCCGGTGCGATCGGTTTCGTGCTGTGCGCCCGGCGGCGAAGGCGTCGGTAATCACCCCGGCGGCGAAACGACGACGCCGCGTTGGGACCTGCAAACTTGCCGCGGCGTTGCTATTGGCTGACCGCGCTCCACGTCCAGTGCCGATCGCTGGTGGCCTGGACGCTTGCCGGATCGAAGCCCAGCCCGGCGACCAGGGCGCGGATCTCGTCCATCGAAAGCGCGGCCCGCAGCGAATCCTCGAACAAGCGGCGCTGTTGGGCGTTCGAGTCGGCCGCGTACGTGTCCACGAGATTTTGGACTTGGGCGTCGTCGTACGGCCGGGCCAGGTCGCGGATGAAAATGAGGCCGCCCGGCTTTCGCAGCACGCGCAGCGATTCGGCCAGCACGGCGGCCGGCTCGGGAATGTGGTGTACGATGCTGTTGGACATCACGGCCGCGAACCGGCCGTCATCGAACGGCAGGCGTTTGGCGTCCTGGCGCTCGAAACGGATCCGCCGGCTCAATCCGGCGCGCGCCACGTTCGCAGCGGCCAGCCGCAGCATTTCCTCGGCCAGATCGATGGCCACCACGCGCGCCTCGGGGCTCTGGGCGCACAATTCGATGGGTATCCGCGCGGTGCCGGTGCCCAGGTCGAGCACTTCCACGTCGTCGCCGAGCCCCGCGGCCGAAAGCGCCGCCAGAAAATCGGCCGCGAAGCGGCGATTCACCTCGCCGTGGTCCATCGCGTCGTAGTCGCGCGCCACGGCGGCCGAGTCCATCACTTCGGGCTCGAGCACGCGCTCAAGCGACGAGCGGTCGCGGGCCAGGTTCATCGCTTCGATTTCTCGCGGGCGATCTCGTCCACCTTGATGTCGACCCCCAGAACCGCCTTGGCCACGCGCGCCAGCGCCGCCGTGTCTCCTACGATATGGAAGGTGGTCTGCGTGTGAGTCATCGAGCGGCCGGTCGGCAGTTGGGCCGCCGGCGAAAGCGATTCGAGTTCGTAAAAGCCGCCCAGCGCCTGCTGGCCCGGCTCGGGAGGGCCGTCGTTGTAGCTGTTGAACACGTCGCCCCGGTACGGCTCCTCCTGCTTTCCCCAAATGTTGTTGACGTATCCAACGGTCGTCGGGTCAGTCGGCATCGAGAAGTGCACCAGCGTCAGCACGCCGTTGTCCAGGTCGATCGAGCCGGCCACCGGCTTGGCGCGCGATTGGGGCACGCCGATCTTCGAGCGGTATTTGCCGTCCCCGCGAAACCAGATGGCCTGCGAATTGACGCGCAGCCGGTCGGCCGGGACTTCGCCGAAATAGTCGGAATTGACGATCGGCCCAAGTTCCGTTTCGTCCGGGCCCTTGTAGGGGATGATGATCGACGTACGCGCTCCGCCCGGAAACTGCCCCAGGCTCCAAACGGCAATCAGTCCCTTGTCGCGACTGAGCGCCGGCCCGCGATTGGTGATCGTGTTGATCGTCTGGAATCCGACCATGCGAAGCTTGCCGGCGGTCACGGCGCTTTCGGCGTCGCCGCCGAAGAGTTTTGCGAAGTGATGGATTTTTTGCAGGTGGATCTCGCGGTTCACTTCGAGATCGAATTGCGTCTTGGCGGCGTTTTGCAGCCGCATCTGCCGGGTCAGCCGATAGTGGGGGTCGTTCTGCGTCGAGGTGATCTTGAAAGCCCCGTCGTTGAGCGCCGGCGGCGTGTACCAGTTGTTCAGGGTTTGGGCGGCGCCGGCGGCGAAGAAGAGACTATTCGGTCCTCCCTCGGGAGCCAGCCACAGGCGGTCTTCGCCGCCGGAGTTGTTGAAGTGCCGGTCGGGCACGCCGCGCTGGATAAACTCCTGATTGACCCAACCGAAACTCAAACCTTTCAGGTCGCCGGTGGTCGAAGTCATGACGCGCCCCTGGTATTCGGGGCAGATGGCCACGCGTTCGCCGTTCTCGCCGGTCAATTCGACGACTTTGGTGTGGGCCACGAGAAAGTCGCGCACGGCCCCATACGTTTCCGCTTCCGCGGCCCAAGCACCGCTTCCGCCCGTCGCCAGCGCCGTCAAAGCCATCCCGGCCGCCAAAGTGCCTAACGCCATCCTGTGTAGATACATGATCGAATCCCTCCTTTGAGCTTGTGTTGCCAGCGGCTTTGCGGCGCACCCTGGGTGCGCGCGCTGGGCCGGTGCGAACGTCGCGTTGGACGGCTCGGGCTGCGCCCGCCCTCTCCGGTTGCCCATGGGCGTGCCAAATGTGAAATGGTTCGAAGCGTGAGCCGCCCGGCGACCACAAAGCCAGCGGCGAAGCGAGCTTAAAACGCCTGGGAAGTCGCGATTATAGCGAATTCCCTGCTTCTGTGGAGCCTGATCCGCCGGTACCGGGCGAATGGTACAATTTTCAGACGAAACGAGGCACGCCAGCGCCTCTGGGGGCGTCTCGGACAAGGCGGCAATTTCTTTGCTACAATGCGGTTCGGGTCAGTTCTCAAAAGCCACGCCGACCGCACCGACGACGGCCGATCGGCCCCAAGGACCCCGGAGCCGCGGCGGGCTTGCCGGAAATTTTCCAACCCTCCCGCTGAACTCTCCGTTCGGGCAACGCGTAGTCAAAAATGGATAAGGTCATAGGTAACCCGCCAGCAGCCACGGAGGTTCCCAAACGGGCAGGGTTGTCCGACGAGGATCTATTGTTGGCCTACCGCGATTCGGCTGATCGGGAGGCGTTTACCGAACTTGTGCATCGCTATGAGAGGGAGTTGTACAGCTACCTGAGGCGGTACCTCGGCGACGCTCCAATGGCGGAAGACGCCTTTCAGGCGACCTTTTTGCAGGTACACCTGAAATGCGATCAGTTTGAAGAAGGCCGCAAGTTCCGACCCTGGCTCTACACCATCGCCACCAACCAGGCGATCGACTCGCAGCGCCGCAACAAGCGGCATAAAAGCGTCAGCCTGGACCGCAATACCAGACCGGAGGGCTCCGATGACGTAGGCACGTTGATGGACCTGCTGACCAGCAGGGAGCCCGCCCCCGAGCGCCGCATGGAAGCGACGAACGAGCGCGACTGGGTGCGCGACGCGGTCGCAGGATTGCCCGACGGGCTGCGCGACGCGGTGCACCTGGTTTATTACCAGGGATTGAAGTACCGAGAGGCGGCCGACATTCTCGACATTCCGGTGGGCACGGTCAAAAGCCGGCTTCACTCGGCGATCTTGAAACTGAACGAAGTCTGGATGGATAGCCACCCAACCCCCGATTGACAGTGACTGCAATGCGAGACTATTTGATCGGTTACTTGCTGGAAGCTCTGGAACCCCATGAGCAGGAGTTGGTCGAGGCTCGCCTGAGCCGCGATTCCGGGTTGCGGCGCGACTTGGAACTGGTTTCGCGCAGCTTCGAGCCGCTGGCTCCCGACAAAAGCCACTACGAGCCGCCGGCCGGCTTGGCCAATCGGACCTGCCAGTTCGTGGCCGTTCGGGCCAAGGCGGTGCCGGCGCCGCCGGTTGTGAGCGTGCCGAGCCGTTGGTCGATGGCCGACCTGTTGATGGCGGCCGGAATCTTCCTGGCCGCGACGATGCTGTTTTGGCCGGCGATGAACCAAAGCCGCTTCGCCGCCCGGGTGGCCGGCTGCCAGGACAATCTGCGGCGGCTCGGCGTCGCGCTTGCGAACTACAGCACCCAATACCCGGGACAGTTTCCGGCGGCTTCGATCAGCGGCCATCTGAACCAGGCCGGCATGTACGCCGTCATCTTGCACGAAGACGGGTTTCTTCCTCAAACGCGCGTGCTGATCTGCCCCGCCTCGCCGTTGGCTGATCGAGCCGGCGACTTTCACGTGCCCAAGTCGCGGGAGCTGCTCGAGGCCCAGGCCGAGCAATTGGCCGCGCTGCGCCGGATGATGGGGGGCAGTTACGGCTACAGCCTCGGTTACTTCGTCAGGGGACAGTATCAGCCGCCCAAGGATTTGCGCCGAGCGCGGCAGGCGCTGATGGCCGACGCGCCCAGCCCGACCTCGCGATACCGAATCTCGCTCAATCACGGGGGCTGCGGCCAAAACGTGCTGTTCGAAGACCTGCACGTACAGTACCTGACGACGTGCAAGGCCAGAGGCTGCACCGACCACATCTTCGTCAACGACGAAGGCCAAGCGCACGCCGGGTTGCACGAGCGCGATTCGGTCATCGGCGCCAGCGATGACATCCCCCTTGAGAATCCGATGCCGATCGAAGAGCCTTCTCTGCCCGTGCGCTAAAGCGGCCTTTCGCAACCGTCGATTGGCAGGCTGCTTCTTAATCGCCTGGCGCCGCCCTTAGGGCGGTTGGGCCGAAGCGTGAGGCCAAGGCGCAACGGTTGCACGGGCGCGGCAACAGCGGGCCTTGGGCGTTGCGTTACGTCAACATGCCCCCTCGCCCCGCGCGACCCCGCGAATTGCTCGCCTGCCGTAAGTTGCTTCGCGTCGGCCCCTTGCGCGAACGGTCTCGCCGCGGGCCGTTTCTTGGCACCGTGTTTGCCAATCCTTCCATGCCAGGCGGGGCGACGAATGACAACCGCCAGAGCCTTGGTCCCCTCGGGCTCTGGTGGTTGTCTTCGACAACCTCTCCCGCGCCCTTTTGCCCTCGCGTTGGGCCGGCGCTTCTTCCTCTTGCCTTTCGTCGACTCATGCACGTTCGCGACCTGGTTGAAGTGGCTGGAGTGATGGCCTTGAATGGGCCGCAGATCATTCGCGGCGCCGCGCCTCTTTCGCAGGCGCACCTGGAGCAGTATTGGGCCACCTCGAAGTGCCGATTCGAAAGTTGGCACCGCGCCCTGAAATGCTCCGCAACGCTCGGCGCCGAGTACTCCGGTGAGGACTTCGATGACCGGACTCAACTGCGCGCCACGCTGGACGAGATCTTCGTCGGCGAAATGTTGACCCGGGTGTGGAGCGCCGTGCTGGTGGGTCACGACCGGCGGCGGCGCGCCAGCGAAGATGAGCCGGTCGCGCGCAGCGTGCTGGTCTCCCACATGGAAGCCCGGGGCCGCGCGCTCGACTTGCTGCTGCACACGCGGGGCTTCAGCACCCGGCAGGCGCTGGCGATCAACCGCGTGCGCCGTCGTGCCGAGCGCTGGACCGACGTGCTCATTGGCAGCCTGCTCGGCGAGGCCGACGTTAGCGAGTTTGCCGTGGAGGCCGACCGCGCGGGCGACTTCGCCGACGATATGGCCCGGCGCCGCGCCACTCCCGGCGGACGGCAGTCCTGGCATCTCGCGCTCGCTTCGCTGCGCGGCGCCTTCGGGCGGGGACTCTGCCCCGTGGCGGCCAATCCCGATGCCAACGCGCGAATTACGGCCAGCATCCTGGGCTGTTTTCCGGCCGACCTGTTCGACTCGACCGGCATGTTTCAATCGCTGTGGATGACGCGGCTGGCGGCAGTGGCCAGCGACGCGCAGGGCATGATCGACGACCTCTTGGAGTGCGGGGCCTCGTTCGACGCCGCCAAGCCTTCCACCTTGTCGCACCGCCGGATCGGTTAGGCATCGTCGAACTGAAGACCTCCCAAGCCGCAAGCACTCGCCCCGGCGAATGGTGATGCTAGCATTCGGCCGGCTCTGGTCCGGGCGAACCTCTGTTGAGCCGTCTTCCCCTTCCCAGTACTCTATGGCCCCTCGATGGGCCGTCAGAGAGCCAGCGCGGGAACCCGGGGCGGGCGCACCGATCGGGGCGTTTCATCACGTCTTGCCAATGAGGATCGACGGAGTATGCAAAATCTCTTGAAGCCGCGTGGCAGTTTCGTTGCGCGTTTCCTCGCCATCGCCGCTTGCGCGGCGAACGGCGCCTTCTTGTTTGCGACTCCGGTCGAGGCCAAGGAGGCGGAGTGGATCTGGTCGCCCGCCTATGAAAAAGAAACGGCGCAAAAAGGCGATTGCTTCTTCCGAAAAACTTTCAACCTGGGCGTGCCCGAGCACGGCGAGGTCCAGATCGCCTGTGACGACAGCTACGAGCTGTACGTCAACGGCCGCCACCTCGGCGGCGGCTCGAACTGGAAAGTCCTCGACGTCTACGATATCACCAAATACCTGGTGCAGGGCATCAACACCGTCGCGGTCAAGGCTGTCAATTCCGAGGACGGCTCGGCCGGCCTGGTGGCCCGCGTCGTCGTCCAAGAGCGGGGCAACACGCACGTCGAGCACTCGACCGACGACACCTGGAAGACGGCGCTCAAGGAGTTCGCCCAATGGCCGAATTCCCGCTTCGACGATGCCCGATGGCTTAAAGCCAAAAGCTTCGGAGCGCTCAATGCCACGTTGCCCTGGGGCAATGAAGTGACCGTGGGCGACAGCGACGGACGATTTCGCGTCACGCCCGAGTTTCACGTCGAATGGGTCGTCGATCCGAAGCAAACCGGCTCGCTCATCTGCATGACGTTTGACGAATTCGGCCAGATTATCGCCTCGCGCGAAAACGGTCCGCTAGTGATCGTGCGCGACGACGACCGCGACGGACTGGTCGACACCGCCAGCACCTATTGCGACAAGCTGAAAAACTGCCAAGGCCTGCTGGCCGTCAGTGGCAAGGTGTATGCCGTCGGCCAGGGTCCCCAAGGGGCGGCCCTGTACCGGCTCAGCGACGAAGACCAGGACGGCCGCGTCGACCGCCTCGAGGCGATCCTCAAATTCTCCGGCGAAATGGGCGAGCACGGGCCCCACGCGCTGGTGCTGGGTCCGGACGGATTGCTGTATCTGATTCTCGGAAACTTCACGCAGTTGGAGCGTAAGTTTGACGCGTCGAGCCCCTATCACGACTTTTACGAGGGCGACCTGCTGACGCCGCGATACGAGGACGCGGCGGGACACGCCGTGGGCATCAAGGCGCCGGGCGGCACCATCATCCGCACCGATACCTCGGCGAGCGCCGTCGAAGCCTTCGCCGGCGGATTGCAAAACCCGTATGACCTTGTCTTTAACCAGCAGGGGGAGCTGTTCACCTGCGATTCCGACATGGAGTGGGACTCGGGCATGCCCTGGTATCGGCCGACCCGGCTGAACCACGTAACCGCGGGGTCTGAATTCGGCTGGCGCAGCGGCTGGTCTAAGTGGCCCAATTACTACGTTGACAGCCTGCCGCCGGCCATGGAACTGGGGCGCGGCTCGCCGGCCGGCATGGAAGTCTACGACCATTACATGTACCCGGTGCGCTATCACAACGCGCTGTTCGTCTGCGACTGGTCGCGCGGTCGCATTCTGGCCGTCCGCGCCAGGCCGCACGGCTCGACCTTCAAAGCCACCGCCGAGGTGTTCCTGGAAGGACAGCCGCTCAACGCCACCGACATCGCCGTCGGGCCCGACGGCTGGCTCTATTTCTGCACCGGCGGCCGCGACACCGAAGGCGGCATCTATCGCGTCGTGTGGGACGGCAAGGTGCCGCCCGACGTGCGCAATCGCGAAAAGGGACTCGCCGCGGCGATCAAGCAGCCTCAATTGGCTAGCGCCTGGGCGCGGCAGCGGATCGTGATGACCAAGCAGCAACTGGGCGACGACTGGGGAAAACAGTTGACGGCCTTCGTCGAGAATCAGACGAATCGCACGCAGGAGCGCGCCCGGGCGCTCGACCTGATGCAATTGTTCGGGCCCTATCCGTCGACGTCGCTTTTGATCACCGCCTCGCGCGACCGTGCGCCGCTGTTGCGCGCCAAGGCCGCTTACCTGATGGGCATTCACGTCGACCGTGCGGCGCGGGCGCGGCTGGTCGAGTTGTTGGAAGACAAGGACCTCTCGGTCAATCGCGCGGCGGCCGAAGCGCTGGTGCGCAGCGGCGAAACGCTTCCCGTCGATGCGCTGGTGCCGCTTTTGGCTTCGACCGATCGCCACGTCGCCTGGTCCGCCGCCCGGGCTTTACAGCAAATGCCGCGCGATCACTGGGAAACGGCCGTCGTGGAGCACGAAGAACCGCGGGTGTTCGTCGTCGGTTCGACGGCTCTTCTGGGAACGTCGCCCCCTCGAAAAACAGTCGACCAGATCCTGACCCGCTCGCGGTCGATGTTGGGAGGATATCTGACCGACAACGACTTTCTCGGTTTGTTGCGCGTGATGCAACTGGCGCTTATCAAGGGCGAGATCGCGCCGGACGACGCCGAGAAGCTGCGCGCCAAGCTCTCCGCGGAATACCCCTCGCAGGACGATCGCATGAACCGCGAGCTGGTGCGGATGTTGGTCTATTTGCAGGAGCCGACGATGGCCCAGCGGATGGTCGAACAGCTCGACAGCGACTTGCCCAACGTGGAAAAGATGCAGATCCTGACGCACGCCCCGTTCCTCAAGTCCGGCTGGACCGTTCGCCTGAAACGGAAAATGCTGGGCGAGTACGAGAACGCCCGCTCGATCGAGGGCGGCCACAGTTTCGCCGGATACGTCGAAAACGTGTCGCGCGACTTCTTCGCGACGTTTAACGACGAGGAGCGCCGCATCGTGCTGGCCGACGGCGTGAAGTGGCCCACGAGCGCCCTGTCGGTGTTGGCCAAGCTGCCCAAGAATCCCAGCGCCGAAACGCTGGCCGAGGTCGAACGGCTCGATCGCCAGGTGAAGAGGCTCGACACCGAGGCGGCCAAGCGGTTGCGCATCGGCATCTGCGCCGTGTTGGGCGCCAGCAAAGATCCGCTGGCCATGGCCTACCTGCGCGAGTTGTATGAAACCGAACCCGACCGCCGCGTGCACATCGCGATCGGCTTGGCGCAAAAGCCCGACGGCGAAAACTGGCCCTACCTGATCCGGTCGCTCGCAATCGTCGAGGGCGCCGCCGCCCAGGAGGTTTTAATGCGCCTCGGCCAGGTGGATCGCTCGCCGGACGTGAAGGATGCCGAAACCTACCGGCAAGTGATCTTGCGCGGCCTGTCGCTGCGTGAAAACGGCAGCCGTCGGGCCGTCGAGCTGCTGGAAAAGTGGACGGCAGAGCAGCTCACCGCGCCGGACGATCCCTGGGATCGGGCGCTTGCGGCCTGGCAGCAGTGGTTCACAACAAAGTATCCCGACATGCCCGAAGCCAGCTTGCCCGTGGAAAACGAACAAAACAACTGGACCTATCAAGAGCTGCTCAGCTTCTTGACCGGCCCCCAGGCATCCGAGGGAGTGGCGGCGCGCGGCGAGGTTATTTTCGAGAAGGCCCAATGCATCAAGTGCCACCGCTATGGCAGCCGGGGCGATACGATCGGGCCCGACTTGACCAACGTCAACAAGCGGTTCCAGACGAAGGAAATCCTGGAGTCGATCCTGTTCCCCTCCCAGGTCATTTCCGATCAGTACGCCAGCCAGACGGTCGTGACCACCGACGGCAAGACCTATTCCGGCCTGGTCGCCCCCAGCGGCGACGGGTCGTTGGTGGTGCTGCAAGCCACCGGCGAAAAGGTCACCGTTCCCGAAGCGGAGGTGGACGAGGCCACGCGCAACAAGACCTCGGGCATGCCCGAGGGTTTGCTCAACACGCTGACGTTGGACGAGATTGCCGACTTGTTCGCCTACCTGGCCAGTCCGCCGCGGCACGACGTGGTGCGTCGGCCGTTGCGTCGCTAGCGCATAGGTCACTCTCCTGTCCGTCGCCGGTGGCTCGGTTCGACTGAACTCACCGAAGTCCGGGCTAAACGGGCGCGACCCAGCCGCCCCGATCAGCTCGCATAGCTGGGGTGGGGCGATTCGGTCCCCGACGCCTCGGCGGCCGAAGAAACCGGCAGGCGAACAACGAGCGCGGCTCCGCGGCCGACGGTGCTTTGGACCTCGATCGTTCCACCGTGCGCCAGCACGATCGACTTGCAGATGCTCAGCCCCAGCCCGTTGCCCGAGGTAATACTCTCGCGCTGCCGCGACTCGTCGCCGCGATAGAACCGCTCGAAGACGTGGGGCAGATCCTCGGGGCTGATGCCCTTGCCGGTGTCGGCAACGCGCATCACGAGTTGCCGCTCGTCGGGATCGTGGCTTAGCGAGACGAGCACGCGACCGCCGGAGGGCGTGTATTTGAGGCTGTTGTCGATCAGGTTGTTGACGACCTGGCGCAGGCGGTCGGCGTCGCCGTAGATCGTGAATTCGCCGTTCGCTTCGGCTGCCAGCTCGATGCCGCGCTCTTCGGCCGCCCCGCGAAACATGTCGATGGATCGTTCCACCACCTTGTCGAAGCGAACGGGCAGCTTATCCGGCGGAAAACGCCGGGCGTCGGTCTCGGCCAACAGCAGAAGCTGATTCACCAGCACCCGCAGCCGGCCGCATTCGTCGGCTATCTCGCAGAGCATGTCCTGGTATTCCGCGATCGTGCGCTCGCTGTTGAGCGTCACTTCGACGCTGCTTTGCACGGCGGCCAAAGGCGAGCGCAGCTCGTGGGCCGCATTGGCCACGAATTTCCGGTTGCGCTCGAGATAGTCGCCGAGCAAGTCCAGAAACCGGTTGATGGTGGTGGAAAGTTGATCGAGCTCGTCGCGCGTGCCGCGAATCGGCAGCCGTTCCTCCATGTGGCTGGGCCGCAGCCGCGCGGCGGTCTTGATAATGCGGGCCAGGGGACGCGTCGCCCGGCCGGCCAGAAAATAACCCGACAAGGGCGCCACAAACAGAATCGCGATGCCGGCGGCCGTCATCAGCCGGCTGAGCTTTGTTACGTCGTTGTTGAGGATCGCCAGTGATGCGCCGACGCGCACCGTGTAGCGCGGCAATCCTTCCCTGGCGATCCGCCGGGAAGCGATGCGATAGCCGTCGCTGGTCACGAGCGAAGGCTGCTCGGGCTTGGGCGGCGCGATGCCCGCCAGGGCCGGCGGTTTGCCGCGGGAAAACAACACCCCGCCGCGCGCATCAATGAGCTGCACGAACAGCTCGCGGTCCACGTGGCCCTGCGCCTTGCGGTCCATTTCGTTGTCGATTTCTCCCAGGTCGGGATAGTACTGCTCGACCGCCAGGACGACTTCGTAGGCATCGTCCAACAGCAGACGGTCGTTTTCGCTCATCAGCGTGAAGCGCAGGGCTTCGCGCACCCCCAACAGGGTCACGACCACGATCAACAGCACCGCGGCCGTGTTCCAGGCGCTGAGTTGAAAGCGCAGCGAGCGGAAGACCGCCCTAACTTGTTCGAAGCGCATAGCCGCGCCCCCGCACCGTCAGGATCACCGACTCATCATAACCCTTGTCGAGTTTACCGCGCAAGCGGTTGATGTGCACCTCGATGACGTTGGTCGCGCCCTCCCAGTCGGTTTCCCAGAGATGCTCGCAGAGCATGCGCCGGGTGACGATATGGCCGGCGAACCGCATCAGAAACTCCATCATGCTGAACTCGGTGGGCGTCAGCTCGATTTCCTTTCCCTCCCGCGTGACGCGGCGCGTGGCCAGATCGAGCGAAAGCTTGCCAGCCTGCATGACCGCCGGCGGCCGGTTGACCGTGCGCCGGCAAACGGCTTCGAGCCGCGCCGTCAATTCGGCCATCGCAAAGGGCTTGACGATGTAGTCGTCGGCCCCGGCGTTGAGACCGCTGACGCGCTCTTCCACGGCGCCCATCGCCGTCAGCGCGATCACAGGCGTCTGAATCCCCAGGCGGCGCAGCTCCTTCAGCACTTCCAATCCCGGGCGTCCGGGGAGCATCAGATCGAGAAGGATCGCGTCGAACCGCCGACCGGACGCCAGCTCCAGCCCGCGCTGGCCGTCCTTGGCCCACGTGCAACCGTGCCCCCCTTCGCAGAGCCCCTTGCGCAGCGTCTTGCCGATCAGCGGATCATCCTCGATGACCAACAGTTCCAAGATCGTTCCTCGACTGCCCCCCGGGCTTCGACGCCTGACGTCCAGCGCCCCGGACGGCGCTCGGTGCGCTTGCGCGGGTGCAATTATAACATTCCCGCCGAGCCGGCGCACTTCCGGCTTAGCCCGCTTTTGATTTGCCTTTCCATTGAGACAGCAGGCAATCGCCGCAGATTCTCCCTCGCCGCCACCCGGCCGCGCCGATATAATCTGGACGTTGCAATCCGTCGCCACCGTGGTCCCACGAGCGAGAGAGCTATCATGGACAGGGAATTGATCGACCGGGCCGAGACCATTCACCAGCGGATCGTCCAACTGCGAGACTCTCTTTGACTACGCCGCAAAGCAGTCGCAAGCGGCCGCTATTGAAGAGAAAATGGCCGCTGCGGACTTCTGGAGCAATCAGGAAAAGGCCCAAGCCACGATTGCCGAATTGAAGTCCCTCGGCGCGATCCTCAAGCCGCTCGACGAAGCCATTGCCGCGGCCGCCGATCTGGGGGCGCTCGTGGACATGGCCCGCGAGGATCATTCGCTTGCCGCGGAAGTGGCCGCCGAGGTCGATCGCCTCGAAGGGCTGGTCAGTCAACTGGAGATCAAGGGGCTGCTCAACGGCCCGTTCGATTCCAAGGGGGCCATCCTTACCATTCATGCCCGCGACGGCGGCACCGACGCCAACGATTGGGCCGAAATGCTGTTGCGCATGTACATCCATTGGGCCCAAAAGAGCGGCTACGAAGTGGAAATCCTCGACCGCCAGGACGACCTCGTCGCCGGCATTCAGAGCGCGGCCTTGGCCATTCGCGGCCCGATGGCCTACGGCTACCTGAAGGGCGAAACCGGCATGCACCGCCTGGTGCGCATCAGTCCCTTCAACGCCGAGGGCAAGCGCCAGACCAGCTTCGCCGCGATCGACGTCTCGCCCGAAATCAGCGACACCGTCAAAATCGAGCTGCGCGACGAGGACATCCGCGAGGACGTCTTTCGCGCCAGCGGCGCCGGCGGCCAGCACGTCAACAAGACTTCCAGCGCCATCCGGATGACGCACATGCCCACCGGCATCGTCGTGCAATGCCAGAACGAGCGCTCGCAACACAAAAACCGGGCCACGGCGCTCAAGATGCTGCGGGCCCGGCTGGCCCGGCTCGAAGAAGAAAAACGCGAAGCCGAGCAGGCCGCCCGATACCAGAAAAAGGCCAAGACCGGCTTCGGCTCGCAGATTCGCAACTACTTCCTGCATCCCGACCAACGCGTCAAGGACGTGCGGACCGGTTACTACGTGGGCAGTTTCCAAAGCGTGCTGGACGGCAATATCGACGGTTTTCTCGACGCCTATCTCCGCTGGCGCGTGGCCTGAAGCGTCGAGTAAAACAATGGGGACTGGCTCCGAGCACTACGGTTTTTCACGTAGAATCAGCGCTCGCTCGGTGCCTGTCCCCTTCATTTCCCGCCGCGAATACCGCTCGACGTGAACACAAACCGCGATCAACGTCTGGAAGCAGCCCCGCTCGGCGTGCGATTCCTGTGGCGCGGCGACCGCTACGCTCATGAAATCTGGCTGCTCGATGGCGCCCGCTGGATGCGCGCGCTCGAAAGCGTCGAAGGCTCGCCCGACGACGATTGGCCGGCCAGCCCGCCGTTTCAGTCGCTCTCCGTCGAGCGGTCCGGCGAGGGACGGCCGCTGGCGCTTCTGGTGGGCATGGCCGGCAAGAGCCATTGGTCCGCCAGCGCCGAGATCGATCCCGTTGTGCCTTGCGTCCGCTTCGACGTCGCCTGCCGCGTACGAGACTTGCGCGCCGGACCGCTGGGCAGCGCTTACCGCCGGGTGCTCGACGGCTCCCATGGAGATTCCGATCGCTTCCCTCTGGAGATCGAAGCCGCCCAGCAGGTCGGCCCGGCGCAGCTTGCGCGCGAAGGCCTGGTGTTGAAAATCGCCGCCGTTCCCCCATTGCCGGACGCTGCCCCGCGCACGATTCGCTGGGGATACTGCCTGCGTCTGGGTGGCCGCGAGCAGTAGCGAACCGCAACGCGATCCGGCCGCTGGCGGCTTTGCACGCCCTTACTGCTGCCGCCTGCAAAGCCCCGCGAAGCCCCGAAAAATCCGCTCCGCAAACGGAATCATCGTCCCCAACGACTCCCGCGCAAGGCGGCGAATCTCCTCGGGGTCGATATAGTCCAGCGACGCCGCCAGGGCGCACATGTCCGGGTCGGCCAGCCACTCCTCGACCATCTGGGCCGTCATCTCGGGGTGAAATTGCAGGCCCCAGGCGCGCCGTCCATAGCGGAAAGCCTGGTGGCGGCAAGTTTCTCCCCGGGCCAACAGCACGGCGCCGTCCGGCAGGTCAAACGTGTCGCCGTGCCATTGAAATACCGTCTCGCGCGGCTGGCTGCCGCCCAGCAGCTCGTCACAAAGACCTTCGCTCAGCAATTCGATCTGATACCAGCCGATTTCCTTGATTTCGTTCGGATAAACCTTGGCCCCCAGGGCTTTGGCCAGCATTTGGGCGCCCAGGCAGATGCCGAGCGTGGGCAGTTGGGCGTCGACGGCGGCGCGCACCCACTGGACTTCGGTGGCCAGAAACCCAAAGCGGTCGGTCTGGTCGACGTTCATCGTCCCGCCCATCACGACCAACCCGGCGACGCGCTTGGGATCGAAGCCGGCGCGCTCGACGCGGGGCCAGTCGTCGGCGAAACAATCCACGACGTCGAGCGCGAGCCCCGCGGCGCGCAGCACCGTTTCCAGGTTGCCCAGCGCTTCGTTGGCCACGTGTCTCAGGACCCTCACGCGCTTCATGCGATGAACCTGCCTCGCTCCCGATTTGTCGATTGGCGAAGGTGCCACCATTCTAGGAGCGCGCAGGGCGCTCGGCCAATCGCTGTTGCCGGCGACGGCGCCCACTCTCCTGCGCTGGCGTTTTTCCGGCTCGTTTGCTAACCTGACCGTCCGTGCGTCGCGGCGCGATGGATTGTCCGCCGGCGCCGTCCACAGGGTGAGCAATAGGAGATCCCGTGAAGGCCGATTTGAAGCAACCGAAATTGCGGCGCGATCAACTCGCGCCCGGCGAGGTGCTGTGCAGCTATTGCACGGCAAAATGCTGCCGGTACTTCGCTTTGCCGATCGAACAGCCCACGAATGCCCAGGACTGGGAATACATCCGCTGGTTTTTAATGCACGAGGGAGCGGCGCTGTTCAAGGAAGACGACGTCTGGTACTTGCTGGTTCACGCCGTGTGCCACAATCTCAAGAGCGACAATCGCTGCGCCATTTATGACACGCGGCCGCAGGTTTGCCGCGACTATTCCGTCAAGGACTGCGAATACGAGGACGACTGGCTCTACGAGCAATACCTGGAAACTTCCGACCAGGCGGCCGAGTACGCCGAAGCCATCCTGCCCAAAAAGAAAGGTCAGAGCATTCGCAGCCCCAAGCCGCCGCTGTTGCCGGTCATCATGGCTTGACGAATCCCGTGAACGAAGCCAAACGCATCGAGCCGCGCACTCTGAAGGGTTTTCGGGATTACCTGCCCGAGACCATGATTCCGCGCGAGTGGCTCATTGACACGGCGCGGCGAGTCTATCGTTCCTACGGCTTCGCGCCGATCGATACTCCGGCCTTGGAGTATCTGGACATCCTCACCGGCAAGGGGAGCGAGGAGACCGACAAGCAGCTCTACAAGTTCGAGGATCACGGCGGCCGCTGGGTCGGCATGCGATTCGACTTGACCGTGCCGTTGGCGCGCTTCGCGGCCCAGCACATCGGCCAATTGGGCACGCCTTTCAAACGCTATCACATCGCCACCGTGTGGCGCGGCGAGAACACGCAGCGCGGCCGCTTTCGCGAGTTCATGCAGTGCGATTTCGATACCATCGGCACGCTGGCGCTCGAGGCCGATATCGAAACGGCGCTCGTGATCCACGACCTGCTTGGGGCGCTGGGGATTGGCGAGTTCACCATCCGCGTCAACAACCGGCTCGTGTTGGCCGGACTGCTCGAGAGCCTCGATCTGGCCGATTCCGCGACAAGCGTGTTGCGCGCGCTGGACAAGCTCGACAAAATCGGCCGCCAGAAAGTGGCCGCCGAACTGGTCGACGCCGCAATCACGCCGGCGCAAGCCGAAAGCGTGCTTGCGCTGGCCGAAATTGAAGGCACAAGCGACGAAGTGCTCAAAGCTCTCGGCCGCCTCGTCAAAGGGAGCGAGACCGGGCAATCCGGCGTGGCGAAACTGGCCGATTTGCTGGCCGCCGTGCTGGCGGCCGGTGTCGATCCACGGCGGATCCGCATCACTCCGTCCATCGCCCGCGGGCTCGACTACTATACCGGCACGGTTTTCGAGACGTTTTTGGACCGCTTGCCGGCGATCGGAAGTATCTGTTCCGGCGGACGTTACGATAACCTGGCCGGACTGTACACCAAGCAGCAACTGCCCGGCATCGGCGCATCGCTGGGACTCGACCGGCTGCTGGCGGCGCTCGGGGAGCTGGGCACGATCGAAAAGGTCAGCACGCCGGCCCCGGTGTTTCTGGCCTTTTTCGATGCCGCGCGGTTGCACGACTATTTGCGTTTGGCCGCCCGGATTCGGGCCGCCGGCGTGGGCGTCGAGTTCTATCCCGAACCAAAAAAGCTGGGCGCGCAGCTCAAGTATGCCGATCGCCGCGGTTTTCGCCTGGCCGTTGTGGTCGGCGGGGACGAATGGGCCGCCGGCACCAGCCAGATCAAGGATTTGCAAAGCGGCCAGAGCACGACGGTCCCGCTGGCCGATGCTGCGTCGACCATTGCCGGCATGCTCGCGTCGAAGACGTAGAGCGGGCACGTGACCACGGAAAGGCAAAACGACCGATCCACGGATGACACCGGTCGACCGATTTGCTTAAAATGATTCCTGGGTCATTGCGCTCCCGGCAGACGAACCGAAACCATGGCCAACCGCGACAACCATTACGAAGCGGCGTTTGAAGCCTGGCTGCGCGATCGCCGAGTGCCTTACGTGGCGGTTGACGAGGCGCGGCGCAGCCGCTTTCCCGGCGGCTCGATCAAGAGCCTCGACTTCATCGTCTCGCTCCCCGGCGGTTTTTGCTGGCTGGTCGACGTCAAGGGGCGCCGTTTCCCCTCGGGCCGGCAAAAACAATACTGGAAGAACTGGTCGACGCGCGACGATCTGGTGAGCTTGGCGCGCTGGGAGCGGTGGTTCGGCGAGCGGTTTGGCGCGCTGTTCGTGTTCGCCTACAATGTGGTTGGAAACCGGTCTCCGCTGCCGGCCGAGCGGCTGTTCGAGTTTCGCGGCGGGCTATACGCCTTTGTCGGCGTCCGGCTGCGCGAGTATGCCACGCACGCCCGGCCGATTTCGCGGCGCTGGGACACGCTGGCGATATCCGCGGCAAACTTCCGCCGTCTGGCCGTGCCGGTGGACGAGTTTTTCGAGAGCGACTGCCCGGCCCTGGCTTGAGGAACAGATTGATGAACGCCATGAAGCAGCAGACCGTCCGAGTCACCCGCGCGGCGTATCGCGCGGCGATCGCGGTGTTGTTGATCCTCTGCATGCTGTTCGCCCCGCCGTCGGCGATGGCCGCCAAGAAAAAGAAGAAGGACGAGGAAGCCAGGCCGACGAAGTCTTACGTCCTGCCGTACTTTATCGTGATGATGCTCGTCGGCGTGGGACTGATGACGGTCTGCCGCCCGGGGAGCCGCAAGGATCGCTTGGAAGAGAAAAGGAAGAAGGACGAAGACTGACCGTTCGTCCCGGCCCGACAGCATCCGCATTTCATGGCTGTCGCCGTGGCGCGGCTAGTCGTTCGAGGCGCTTGCCCTTATCGGCCCCGCGGCGCGCCGACGAACGCGGCCACCGCATCGACCACCGTACGCTGCTCGTCGGCGGTCAGCTCCGGGAAAATCGGCAGCGCCAGCGTTTCGTTCGCCGCGCGCTCGGTTTCGGGCAGGCTGCCCGGGCCGTATCCCAGCTCGGCGAAACACTGCTGCAAGTGGAGCGGCACGGGATAGTAGATTTCAGTGCCTATCTTGCGCTCGGCCAGATAGGCCCGCAGCGCGTCCCGGCGGCCGTCGGGCACGCGCACCACGTATTGGTTCCAAACGTGCCGGCCGCCGGCCCCGGCCGCCGGCAGCGACAGCACCCGGTCGAGGCCGCACGCCGCAAACAGTTGGCCATAGCGGTGGGCGTTGGCCTGCCGCTTTTCAGTCCAGGCGTCCAGGTAGGGCAATTTCACGTTGAGCACCGCGGCTTGCAGCGTGTCAAGCCGGCTGTTGATGCCGACCACCTGGTGATAGTAGCGCGGGTGCATGCCGTGGCCGCGCAGCAGTCGCAGCCGTTCGGCAAGCGCCGCGTCGGGGGTCGTCAGCAGCCCTCCATCGCCGAACCCACCCAGGTTCTTGGTGGGATAGAAGCTGAAGCAGCCGACGTGCCCAAAACTTCCGGCCCGCCGGCCTGCCAGCTCGGCGCCGATGGCCTGGGCCGCGTCCTCGATGACGTGCAGATGGTGCCGCCGGGCGATCTCGCTGACCGCGCTCATGTCGGCACACTGGCCGAACAGGTGCACGGGAATAATCGCCTTGGTTCTCGGCGTGATGAGGGCTTCGATCAGGCTCGCATCGAGATTGAACGACGCGGGGTCAATGTCGACGAAGACCGGACGGGCCGCCAGGCGCCAGGCGGCGCTGGCAGTGGCAAAGAACGTGTAGCTGGGCATCAGCACGTGGTCGCCGGGACCCACGCCGCAGGCCATCAATGCCAACAGCAAGGCGTCGCTGCCCGAGGCGCAGGCCACCGCGTGCGGCACCTGGCAGTAGGTGGCCAGGCTGCGCTCGAGCTCGTCGCAATCGGGACCGAGCACGAACCGGCCGGACTGGCACACGCGCGCGATCGCCGAGCGAATCTCTTCGCCGATCGCCTGGAATTGACGCCCCATGTCGAGCAAGGGAACGCCGGGGGCCCCGACGAGGGGAGTCGCGCTGGGGGTAAGCGAACGCCGAGAAGGAGCCACACTCATGGGATTCACCGCGATGCAAGGGGTGCGTCGAATCACTCCCCCGGTCCGTCCGCGCGCCGGCGCGTGGACGGGGGGGCGGAGAACGGTACCCAAAATCGGCCCCACGCGTCAAGACCGGCGGCCGGCGCCTGCCAGCATTGACGGGCTTTTTTGCTTGCGCTAGAATTTCCACGACTTGAGCGCGCCAGCACGCTCGTTCCATTTCGCCGCAGCGGGAGCAGGCCCCGGAGTGACCGGATGAATCGTTTTGTGCCGCCAATTCTGCTGCTCGTCCTGCTGGTCGTCACCACGATCGTCGGTTTCGGAGGCTCTAGCGTCGGCGATCCGGCGGTCATCAAGATCGTCTCCAGCCTGCCGCGTACCGGCAGCGCCAAGGCGCAGACCGACACGATCGTCAACGGCATCAGGATTGCGCTGGCCGAGGCGGGTTATCAGTCCGGAGGGTTCGACATCGAATACGCCGATTGGGACGATGCCACCGCCGGCGCCGGACAATGGACGGCCGAAGCCGAAACGGCCAACGCCAGTCGGGCGGTCCGCGACCCCGACGTCATGATCTACATCGGCACCTACAATTCCGGCGCGGCCAAGATCTCGATGCCGATTCTCAACAAGGCCCAACTGCTGATGATCAGCCCCGCCAACACCTGGCCGGGATTGACCAAGCCCGATAAAGGCGACCCGGGCGAACCGGAAATCTATCGGCCGACCGGCGAGGTGAGCTACGTGCGGATGGTGCCAACCGACGACTTGCAGGGACCCGCCGGCGCGGCCTGGGCCAAGGAATTGGGCGTCCAGCGCGTCTACGTGCTGGACGACAACGAAGTCTACGGCAAGGGCATCGCCACGCTGTTCATTGAAGCCTGCCAGGACCTGGGCATCGAAGTTCTGGGACACGAGAGCATCGACTCCAAAGCGCAGGAGTTCAAGCCCTTGATGGCCACGATCAAGGGCCTGAACCCCGATCTGGTTTATTTCGGCGGCACCACGCAATCGAAGGGCGGGCAAATCGCCAAGGACCTGGTGGCGGCCGGCCCGAATTGCAAATTGATGGTCCCCGACGCCTGCTACGAGAACGCGTTTATCGAGTCGGCCGGAGCCGAAAACGTCAACGACCGCGTGTACGTCACCTTCGGCGGGCTGCCCCCCGACCAACTGACCGGCGCGGGCCGGACCTTTGTCGAAAAGTACAAGCAGCTTTACGGCAAGGAGCCCGAGGGCTACGCGATTTACGGCTACGAGTCGGGCAAGGTGGCGCTCGAGGCCATCCGGTTGGCGGGCGTCAAGAATCGCGACGCGATCCGCAAGGCGGCACTGAGTATCAAGGACTTCGATCGCGGCGCCCTGGGTACCTGGTCGTTTGACGCCAACGGCGACGCCACGCTCAAGACGATCAGCGGCATTGCGATTCGCAACGGACGGTTCGAGTTTGTCAAGCTTCTCGGGCAATAGACGCCGGACCGGCCGCGCGTTTGCCCACTGGCCGCCTCCAGGAAGGAATCGCGCCCCGTGATGTTGCCGACCCTCTTGGCCGCTGCCGATTCGTCCGACGCCTGGCAAACCTTTTTGCAGTATGCCCTGATCGGGTTGGCCAACGGCGCGCTGTTCGCGCTGGTTGCGCTCGGCTACACGATGGTCTACGGGATCATCGAGCTGATCAACTTCGCGCACGGCGACGTGTTCATGCTGGGCTCGTTTTTGGCCCTGACCTTGATCGGCGCCATGGTCGAATATTTCGGCTGGAACTGGACCGACCCCGCGATGCTCTGGCTGGGGCTCGGCATGCTCTTGATCGTAGTGCCGGTCTTTTGCGCGGCTTTGAACGTGACCATCGATCGGGCGGTGTATAAGCCGCTGCGAGGCGCGCCGAAACTGGCTCCGCTGGTTTCGGCCATCGGCGTGTCGTTCGTGTTGATGAACGTGGGTCTCTTGTGGGGCGGCGCGGCCGATCGGCATTTTCCCGACCTGGTCTCGCGGGAGAACCTGCTGGGCGAGGGTGCCGCACTGAGTTTCACCTACAAAGATCTGATGGTCGTCGCCGTGACCGTGCCGATCATGATCGCGCTTACGCTGTTCGTAAAGGGCACGAAGCTCGGCACGGCGATGCGGGCCACGGCCCAGGATCCGCTGGCCGCGCAACTGATGGGCATCAACGTCGATCGCGTGATCGGCGTCACGTTCGCCCTGGGGGGCGCGCTGGCCGGCGCCGCGAGTGTCATCTACGGCCTGTACATCAACACCGTCAGCTACCAGATGGGATTCACCAACGGCCTGTACGCCTTCACCGCGGCCGTGCTGGGCGGCATCGGAAATATTCCGGGCGCCGTGCTGGGCGGATTGGTGATCGGCCTGGCCCGCTCGTTCGGCTCCGGTTACGTCGGCGAGCGTTGGACCAGCGCGCTCGTATTTGTGATCCTGATCGCCATTCTCGTGTTCCGCCCGGCCGGGCTGCTGGGAACGCACACCAGGGAGAAAGTATGACGGCGCCCCGCTGGACCCAACGCGCGCCGGCGTGGCCCTTGTATTTGGCCGTGCTCGTGCTCTATCCGCTTTTGGTGTATCCGGAGCACGTGCTGTTCGAGTGGACCGGGATCTCGATCGGCATGCAACTGACGTACCTCTTCATTTACGCGATCCTGGCCTTGGGCCTCAACGTCGTGGTGGGCTACACGGGGATCCTGCACCTGGGCATCGCGGCGTTTTTTGGCATCGGGGCGTACATCGCGGGCATTCTCGCCGTGCCGGCCTATCCTTTTCAGTTTCCATTCTGGCTGACGTTGGTGCTGTCGACCGCCGGCGCGGCGCTGTTGGGCATTTTGCTGGGTGCTCCGACGCTGCGCCTGCGCGGCGACTACGTGGCGATCGTCACCCTGGGGTTCGGTGAGGTGACGCGCTTCACGCTGCGCAACCTCGAGGAAATCACGGCCGGCACGCGCGGACTCAACCCCGTCCCGCCTCCAGAACTGCCCCGCGCGCTCGAAGGGCCCCTCGGCTTGCTGGGCATCGAGCCCGATTGGGCGCTCGACTATCGGCTCTTCTATTTCCTGGCGCTCGGCCTGCTGGTGGCCGTGATTCGGCTGTTGAGGAATCTGGAGCGCTCGCGGCTGGGGCGGGCCTGGATCGCCATCCGCGAAGACGAATTGGCCGCCACCTGCATGGGAATCAACGCCGCGCGCGTCAAACTCTCGGCGTTCGCGCTGGGCTGCGGCCTGGCCGGAATGGCCGGTTGCCTCTACGCCACCACGCTCACCAGCACGGCCGGACCCGACGCGTTCGATTTCAATCGCTCGGTGCTCATGCTGTGCTGCGTCATCCTGGGCGGGCTGGGAAGCGTCCGCGGAACGCTGTTGGGCGTGCTCTTGCTGATCGGGTTCGATAACGTCGTCGCCCCGGTGCTCGACGGCCTGATCCAGGATGCCGATATCAACCCGAACGGAAATCGGTTTCTGACGTTCAGCAACTGGAAGCTGATGATTTTTGGCCTGGCCTTGATCCTGATGATGCGATTCCGGCCCGAGGGCCTGCTCCCCTCGCGGCGTATCGAAGCCGAGTTGGCCACGGCGCACGATGCGTCCGGCCCGGCGCCCGCGGGAGTCCGATAAGTGCCGCTTTTGAAACTCGACAAACTGACGGTTCGCTTCGGCGGGTTGACGGCCGTCGACGGGCTCGATTGCGCCGTGGACGATCGCCAGATCTTTTCGATCATCGGCCCCAACGGGGCGGGCAAGACGACCGTCTTCAACGTCATCACCGGCATCTACGAACCCACCGGCGGCCGCATCGAATTCCGGGGCCGGCCGCTGGAGCGCCCGTTCACCTGGAAAGTGGCCGCCGCGGCCGTGATGGTGGGTCTCGCCACCGGACTGGCCGCGGCGATCGTGGCCGTCAACGTCGACTCCCTGTGGCGGGCCACGATCAAGCGCAATTACGCGGGCCCCGGCCAGCCGTTCTCCTATCGGGCCGCCTGGCAGGACGTCTGGAACTATCTGGCCGGCTCGCTGGCCCTGGAACCGATGCGCGGCAATCGTTGGGCGGTGCGCACGGCCGACGGACGGCAGACATTGGGATATTCCAACACGCGCGCCGAGGCCGAGCAGATTCAAGCCCGGCTCGAGAAACTAATCGCGGCTTCCGCCGGCCCCGGCCAGCTCAAAGAGTCCGGCGGCCAATGGATCGTGCCCGATCCCGGCGGCGGCGAGCCACTGGCGACTTTCGACTCCCGGGGCGATGCCCGGGCCGTCCTGGAAAAGTACGCCGCCATCGCCGCCCAGCCGGCGGCCTTGAGGCGCAATGCCATCGTGGCCCTCGTGGGCGGCCTGCTCGTGGGCGCGGCCGGCACGCTGGCCGTCTGGAGCCGGGCCCGGCGCACGCCCGAGGTGATTTCCCGCGCCGGCGTCGCCCGCACCTTTCAAAACATCCGCCTGTTCCAGAACATGACCGTGCTGGAAAACGTGCTCACCGCCATGGACCGCAAGTTCCACGGCGGCGTGCTCCGCATGGCGCTCGAACTGCCCGGCATTCGCCGGCAGGAGAAGCAAGCGCGCGGCACGGCCACGGCGCTATTGAACTTCGTCGGCCTGGCCGACCAGCAGGCGATGCTCGCCAAGAATCTTCCCTACGGCGATCAGCGGCGCCTGGAAATCGCACGAGCGCTGGCGACCGATCCCCAACTGGTGCTCTTGGACGAACCAGCGGCCGGCATGAACCCCGCGGAGTCGGTCGAGCTGAACCGCTTGATCGAGCAGATTCGCAACCGCGGACTGGCCGTGCTGTTGATCGAGCATCACATGAACGTGGTGATGGGCATTTCCGACCGTATCGCGGTGCTGGAATACGGCGTCAAGATCGCCGAAGGAACGCCCGAGGCGGTGCGCAGCGACCCCAAAGTCATCGCCGCCTACCTGGGCAGCGACGAGGTGACGTGATGGCGGCGCTACTGGCCGTGGAAGACGTGCACGCCGGCTACGGGCCGATCGAGGTGCTCAAAGGCATTTCGATCGAAGTCCGGCCGGGCGAAATCGTGGCCCTGATCGGAGCCAACGGAGCCGGCAAGACCTCGACCTTGATGGGAATCTCCGGCTGCCTGCGCCCCCGCCGCGGGCGCGTGTCGCTGGAAGGCCGCGAAATCCACACCTTGCCTCCGCACGAGATCGTGCGCCTGGGAATCTGCCAGGCCCCCGAAGGACGCAAGATCTTTCCGCGCCTCACCGTGCTCGAAAACTTGCAGATGGGCGCCTTCGCCCGGACCGACCGAGTAGGCATTGCCCGCGACATGACGCACGCCTTCGAATTGTTCCCCATCCTGGCCGAGCGCCGGCATCAGGCCGGCGGCACGCTTTCGGGCGGCGAGCAGCAAATGCTGGCCGTGGCCCGGGCCATGATGGGACGTCCGAAATTGCTGTTGCTCGACGAGCCCTCGCTGGGATTGGCGCCCCTGATCGTCGTGAAAATCTTCGAAGCGGTGCGCAAGCTCAACGCCGAAGGCATTGCGATCCTGCTCGTCGAGCAGGCCGCGCGGATGGCGCTCAGACTCGCGCACCGCGGCTACGTCATGGAAATGGGCCAGATCACGATCACCGGCACGGCCGGCGACTTACTCAATGACAAACGCGTGCAAGACGCGTACCTGGGCCAGTAGCAAAACGGCCACTGATCTTGTCCCCGGCCGCACCGCGGAATAGACTTCGTGCGGCCATCCACGGTGCTACGCACAAAGCCAGCGCAGGGGAACTCGCCTTGTCCCGAAACGAACAGCTTTGGGCTCCCTGGCGGCTGGCGTACGTCAGCGGCGAGGCCGCGGCGAAAACCGCCCAGCGCGCCCTCGTGAAGTTCCTGCCGGGCGCCGATGAGGCGTGTTTCATTTGCCAGGCGGTGGCCGGCAGCGACGATCGCGGCAATCTCGTGGCCGAGCGTACCGAACAATCCGTCGCGATCCTCAATCGGTTTCCGTACAACAACGGGCATTTGCTGCTGGCCCCCTTGAACCATAAAGGACGCCTCGACGAACTCGAGGAAGCGGAACACCTCGACTTGCAGCGGCTGATCGCCAAATACGTCGCCCTGTTCGAGCGGCTCATGAAGGCCGAAGGGTTCAACGTCGGCTTGAACCTGGGCAAAGTGGCCGGCGCCGGCCTGCCGGGGCATTTGCATTGGCACGTCGTGCCGCGCTGGAGCGGCGACACGAACTTTATGCCGGCGGTGGCGGGCCTGCGCGTCATTCCGCAAGCGCTCGACGCCCTGTGGGAGATGCTCCACGAGGCCCAATCGCCATCCGGCAAGGGCCCGTCAAAATAAAGGGGACTGGCTCCGGGCACCGCCGGTTTTCACAAGGAACAAGCGTTCGCTCGGTGCCTTTCCCTTTTTTTCGCACGCTGTAGCAAGCATGGCGACCATCCGCCGCGCTCGAGGCCATGACACCTGCCTTCGCATCGATCGACGCCCGCGAACGGGCCATCTTGGCGCCGTATGCCATGCACAGTGCCCAATCGGCCGGGCGCGCGCATCCCGAGCCCGAGCACCCCTATCGCGGACCCTTCCAGCGCGACCGCGATCGCATCGTCCACAGTGCCGCTTATCGCCGGCTGAGCGCCAAGACGCAGGTGTTCACCGGAGAGCTGGGCGATTACCACCGCACGCGGCTGACGCACACGATCGAAGTGGTCTGCGTGGCGCGCACGGTCGGCCGGGCGCTGGCGCTCAACGAAGACCTGATCGAGGCCCTTGCGCTGATGCACGATCTGGGGCATCCGCCGTTCGGGCATGCTGGCGAAGACACGCTCGACGGGTGCCTGCGCGCCGAAGGCGGCTTTTCACACAACGCCCAGGCGCTGCGCATCGTGCGCGAGCTGGAAACGCGCTACCACGATTTTCCGGGGCTCAATCTCACGCGCGAGGTGCTTGCGGGCCAGGAGACGCGCATCGTCAAACGGCCCAGCTTGCCGTCGCCCCTGTTGGAAGTGCAGGTTGTCGAGGCGGCCGACAGCGTCACCTACGACACGCACGACGCCGACGACGCGCTGGAGCTGGACCTGGTTTCGCTCGACGAAATGCTGGCCACGCCGCTGTGGGCCGCGGCCGCCAAGCGCGTGCGCGGGCGCGCGTCCGGATTGTCGGCTATCGAGCTGCGGCGCGCCGTGCTCCACGAGCTGATCGATTGGCAAGTCGGCGATTTGCTCGCGCGCGCCCGCGCGCGTTTGGCCGACGGCTCGATCGACAGCCCCCAGCAGGCGCGCCAGTCGGAGCCGGTGATCGTGGCCGGCGGCGAGCTTGCCGCGCAAAAACACCAGCTCGAGGCGTTCCTGCGCGAGCGCGTCTACCGGCATCCGAACGTGCTTACGCATCGCTGCCAGGCTCAAACGGCGCTGGAAGCGATGTTCGACGGCTACGTGGCCCGGCCCGAGCTCCTGCCCGCAGGATTTCGCCAGCGGGTCGCCGCGGCCGGTTTGCGCCGCACGGTCGGCGACTACCTGGCCGGCATGACTGACCGCTACGCCCGGCGCGAATTTGAGCGCCTTTTTGCCCCTTGAAAATCCCGGGACTGGCAACCTGAAAAAGCGCAACCTAGAATTGACAATAAAGCCGCCGGTCCTTTTTTCGCCCTCCTGTCCCCTCCAAAGAGCGTGCCAAACCATGGGGCTGATTGTCCTGCGAGTTGTATTCATTCTGGTTGCCGCGGGCGTGGGAGTGCAACTGATTCGATCCGACGCCCTCTCGCGCGATCCCCCCTATCTCCCCTGGCTGGCATTCGGCAGCGTGTTGATCCTGGCGGCCGCCGTGATCGCGATCGATACGCTGGTGCGCCGCAAGCGGATCGACACGATTTCGGCCGTCTACCTGGGCCTGATCGTGGGGCTGTTTCTGACGTATGTGCTGCGGCTCGCGCTGAGTGCCACGTTGCCGCTTGCGCACCCGCTGTTGCCGTATCTCGACCTGATGCTCGGCGCGGTGCTGTGCTACATGTGCATCAGCGTGCTTTTGCAAACCAAGGACGATTTTCGCTTTATCATCCCGTACGTCGAGTTCGTCAAAGAGGTGAAGGGGCTCAAGCCGTACGTGTTGGACACGAGCGTCGTAATCGACGGGCGGATCGCCGACGTCGTGGAAACCAAGATCCTCGACAACCAATTGATCCTGCCGCGGTTCGTGATTCCCGAATTGCAGGCCATCGCCGACAGCTCCGACAAGCTGCGCCGCAGCCGCGGCCGCCGAGGACTCGACATTCTCAACCGCTTGAGCAACAACCACGACGTCGATTTCAAGATCTACGATCGCGAGCTGCCCGAGTTCGCCGGCCAGTCGGTCGACATGAAGCTGGTGCTGTTGGCCAAGTATTTGCAGGGAAAAATCGTCACCAACGATTACAACCTCAACAAGGTGGCCCGCCTGCACGGCGTCGGCGTGATCAACCTGAACGACCTGGCCAACGCGCTTAAGCCCGTGGTGCTGCCCGGCGAAAACCTGGAAGTCCGCATCGTCAAGCACGGTGAAGAAGCCGGCCAGGGCGTCGGCTACCTGGACGACGGCACGATGATCGTCGTGGAAGGGGGCCGCGACCACATCAACCAGCAAGTCAAGATCGCCGTGACCAGCGTCCTGCAAACCAGCGCCGGCCGCATGATCTTCGGCCGCTACGAGCAACTCGCCAAGGCCTGAGGCGCTGATGCGCAGGTCAGCCACCCCATGCCTGACACTCGTCTGCGAAACCTTCGGTCTGTCAGGAACGGGGTGCCTGACCTGGTGCCTGCCCTACATCTTCTCCACCACCTGGATGCCCAAAAGATCCAGGCCCAGCCGCAGCGTGCGGGCCGTCAGATCGCAGACGAGCAGCCGGCTGGCGCGAGATTGTTCCGTGGGAGCCTTGAGCACCGGACATTGCTCGAAAAAGGTCGAATAGCGGTTGGCCAATTCGAACAGGTAGGCCGTCAGGTAATTGGGCCGATACTCCGACGCTGTCAACTCGAGCGCTTCGGCCAGTTGCACTAGCCCGATCGCCAGCGCGCGTTCCGCGGGATGGGCCAGCTCGATCCGCGCGCCGCTTGCGCGCATGGCGTCCACGTCCACTTCGCCCTTGGCAAAGATCGAGAGCACCCGGGCATAGGCGTATTGCATGTACGTGGCCGTGTTGCCGTTCATCGCCAGCATGCGATCGTAGCTGAACGTGTAGTCGCTCGTGCGGCTCACGGCCAGGTCGGCATACTTCAGGGCGCCGATGCCCACCACTTCGGCGATCAGGCCCCTCCGCTCGGGCGGAATCTCGCCGCTGGTGGGCTTGCTCTCGTCGCTCGCGCTGACCACGTCGTAGGCCCGGCGGACCGCTTCGTCCAGCAGACCTTCCAGCCCCACGGTGTCGCCCGAGCGGGTCTTGAAGGGTCGCCCATCGTCGGAAAGCACGGTGCCGAAAGCGACGTGTTCGAGCACCAGGTCCCGGTAGCCCCACAGCCGGGCCGCGGCGAAGAGTTGTTCGAAGTGCAGGCTTTGGCGGTGATCCACAACGTACAGAATCGCGTCCGGCTGCCAGGTTTCAACCCGGTATTGGATCGTGGCCAGGTCGGTCGTGCCGTACAAAAAGGCGCCGTCCTGCTTGCGGATCACCAGCGGCGCGGCCTGCCCCTCGACAAAAATACAGATTGCGCCGTCGCTTTCTCGCGCGATGCCCCGCTTCACCAGATCGTCGACGACCGCGGCCAACCGGTCGTTGTAGAAACTTTCACCCAGCGTGACGTCGAACGTCACGTCAAGCCGACGGTAAATCCGCTCAATATCCTCGAGGCACGGCGGCAGAAACTCGCGCCACAGCCGCGCGTTTTCGGCGTCGCCGTGGTGCAGCCTGGCCGTTTCGGCAAGCACGGCAGCGGCAACGTCGGGATGGGCGGCGGCGAGATTCGCGAGCGCCGGGTCGTTGTCCACCTGGGCAATGCGCGCCTCGAGAGCCGCCAGCGACGATTCCAGCTCCTTCAGATTCGCTTCGGCCCGGCGCCGCGCTTTGTCGGCGCTTTTGGGCTGTTCACCCGCGGCGCCGGCCGATTGAGCGACCAGGGCGCGCTGCTGTTCGACCTCGTCGCGCAGCTTGGGCAATGCCACACGGCCTTCCTGGTACTCGACCAGACCATTGACCAGGCGATACAGCCGTCCGAGCTCTTCGACCGCGCTGGTCCGATAGGCGGCCGGATCGAGAAAGTGCTTGTAGCCGAAAATGATCATGCCGAACTGCGTGCCCCAGTCGCCGATGTGGTTGTCGCCGATGACCCGATGGCCCAGGAAGCGCAGCGTGCGTTTGAGCACGTCGCCGATGACGGTCGAGCGGATGTGGCCCACGTGCATCGGCTTGGCGACGTTGGGGGCCGAGTAGTCGATCACGTACGTGCGCGCCGCTTTGGCCGGTTCCACGCCGAGCCGCTCGCTGGCAAACGCCCTTTCCGCCGCGCGGGCGAGCCACGCGGTTTTCACGCGCAGGTTGATAAAGCCCGGTCCGGCCACCTCGGGCCGTTCACAGATGTCGTCGACATCCAGCCGCTCGACGACTTCCTGGGCCACGTCGCGCGGCGCCCGGCCCAAACGCTTACCCAGGGGCATGGCGAAATTGGCCTGATAGTCGCCGAACTTCGGATCGCCGCTGGGGCGCACCAGCGCGACCATCTCGGCCGTTTCGTCCACCAGGTCCACGAGCGCCGCGCGAAAGCGGTTTTGCAATTCGGCCAGGATATTCATGAAAGGGGGCGTCCTGGTCTCAAAGAATCCGCCGGCACGGCGTCGCGACGCTTGCGGCGTGGCAAAGAAAGTACGAATCCGGCCCCAGTTTGCCAGCTTGGCCGAGATCGCCGCAACCCCAAACCGCTAAGCCGGCGGTTCCGACCGGTCGTTGACAACGGCGCCGGGCGCGGGCTCGAACGGCACGCGTTTCGATCCGGCCCAGAGATGCTCGAGATCGTAGTAGCCGCGCGTCTCGTCGTCGAACACGTGCACGACCACGTCGCCGTAGTCGAGCAGAATCCAGCGGCTGTCGGCATAGCCCTCGATGCCCAGACGCTTGTCGTGAAAGTCGCGCTGGAGCACCTCGTCGATCTCTTCGCTGATGGCGTGCAGTTGCCGCCGGCTGGTGCCGGTCGCCAGCACAAAGTAATCGAAGACCGGGGTCAGCTCCCGCAGGTCAAGAATGGCGATATCGCGCCCCCGGTTGAGATCGGCGACTCGTGCGGCCGCTTTGGCGCGCTCGAGGCTGCGGTTGTGCTCTTGACCCAGATGTGCGACGGGACTAGCGATAGCCAAGCGTTCCAGTTTCCCGGGGTTCGCGATCGATACGCCTGTATTTTATCTTGCCGCCGGGCCAAAGCGAAGAGGCCAGCCGCCCCTTCCATAATACTTGAGCGAATTTTGCCCTCCAGCCGGCCGCCGCGCGTGGGGGTGCTCGGGTTTGCCGGAATCGACGCCTGCGGTATGCTAGCCGGCGTCGTCTGGCAGCGGAATTCTTTCTGGCTGCGGTCACGGAGGGTGCCGGCATGGTCGACCGCTCCGCCGAATTGCAGGATGTCCTGGTCGTGGGCGCGGGACCCGTGGGCCTGACGATGGCGCTTGAGCTTCTGCGCCACGGCGTGGGCTGCCGGATCATCGATTGCGCCGCCCAGCCGACCGACAAATCCAAGGCGTTGGTGCTGTGGGGCCGCACGCTCGAGCTGTTGGACCCCAACCAGGGTCTGACCGGCAAACTGGCCGGCGCCGGCCATTTCGCCCGCGCGGCCAACATCTATGGCAACCACAAACGGCTCGTGCGCGTGGAGTTTCACCGCGAGGACACGGCGTTTCCGCGGCCGCTCATGCTGCCGCAATGCGACACCGAGCGCATCATCGCCGAACATTTGGCCGGGCGCGGTGTGACGGTCAATCGCCCCGTGGAGCTGGTCGACTTCATCGACGACGGCGAGCGCGTGCTGGCGCGCTTGCGCGGGGAGGGCGGCGAGAAAATTGTCGCCTGCCGCTGGCTGTTGGGATGCGACGGGGCGCACAGCACGGTCCGCAAGTGCTTGAAGATCGAATTTGCGGGCCAGTTTGAGCCGAACGACTGGATCCTGGCCGACGTGCACCTCGACGGCCCGCTCGAACACGACGAATTGAGCATCTATTGGCATCCGCGCGGCATTGTGGCGTTCTTTCCGATCGCGCGCGACCGGTTTCGCGTGGTGGCCGACGTCGGCAAAGCGCCCGGCACCGATAAGCCGCGCGATCCGACGCTCGAGGAAGTTCAAGCCACGCTCGACGAACGGGGCCTGGAGCAGGTGCGCGCACAAGACCCCATCTGGCTGGCCGGATTCCGAATTCACGAACGCAAGGTCGACCCGTATGGCCGCTCGCGCGTGTTCCTGGCCGGCGACGCCGCCCACGTCCACAGTCCGGCCGGCGGCCAGGGAATGAACACCGGCATGCAGGACGCCGTCAACCTGGCCTGGAAACTGGCGCTCGTGCACACCGGGCTGGCGAAAGGGGAACTGTTGGACAGCTATTCGATCGAACGCAGCGCCGTGGGCGACATGGTGCTGCGCAACGCCTCGCGGATGACGCAAATGGCGACGCTGCGCAACCCGTTTTGGCAATTCATCCGCAACCACGCCGCCCAGTTGGCCGGCAAGCTGACGGCCGTCCAGGAGCGTTTCGTCGCCGACCTGACCGAACTGGCCGTGCATTATCCCAAAAGCCCGCTCAACGGCGACGACCCGGGCGATGCCTGGAGCGATGAATGGAAGCCGGGGGACCGCCTGCCCGACGCGACCGTGCTCGGCTATCCTGACGGGCAGCAGACGCGCCTGCTGGCGGCCTTCACCCACACCCGGCACGCGCTGCTGGTGCTGCCCGAAATCGAAGATGCCGAATCGATCGCGACCCGCGTGGCCAGCGAAACGTCGACGTTCGCCTCGGCGCTCGAAATCCTCGTGTTTCCGCCCGGTTCCGCCGACGGAGTCCCGAAAGCCTGGCCCGGCGGGACCGCTCATGCGGCGGACCTGTTTGGCGCCGGCTCCGTGTTGATCGACGCGGGCGGCGAGGTGCGGAAGCGCTTGGGCGTGCGCGGCACCGCGGTGGCCTTGGTACGTCCCGACGGCTACCTCGGCTTCCGCGGCCATAGCGATTCGTGGCAAAAGCTTCGCGAGCACATCGAGCGCTACCTGGTTTTCGCTTAGTTGCTTACCCGGAGGGCATGTCGTCGTGAAGTTTCCCGCCTACTGGGCCAAGGCAACGGCCGAAGACGTCGACCGGCTTGGAAAGCCGGCCAGGATCTCCTGCTGGCGCTGGTCCGACACGAGCCGGCAGGAAGCGCATGAGTCGGCCTTGGCCGCGGCCCGGCGGCTGTTGCAGAAGGCAATCGCCGGCGATCTTCCGGATCGGTACGGCTATGGGCAGCGTCCCATGCGGGAGGAGGTGAAGCAGCGATTCACCGGCGAAGACGGACGATTGACTGCCGCCATCACGCAAAACGCCTACGGGGCATTGGTGCTCAACACGGCCCGGGTAATGTTTGCCGATCTGGATTTTCCGGCGATCCCTCCGGGAGCGCAGGTGCGGCACTTCTTCAAAAAATGGTTCGACAAACAATTACGTCCGCCGGCCCAGCTCGCTGAAGAACAAACGCGAGAGGCCGTCGCCGCGTTTATCCGGGAGAACCCCTCGTGGAGCGCCCGGGTTTATCGCACGCACTCGGGCTTGCGCGTGCTGGCCGCGCACGGGCTTTTCGATCCGGCGGCCGAGTCGACGCTGGCCATTTTCAGGGCCCTTTCGACCGATCCGCTCTACGTGCGTTTGTGCAAAGCGCAGGAATGTTTTCGCGCCCGGCTCACGCCCAAGCCGTGGCGCTGCGGCCACACGGAGCGATTCATCCCCTGGCCCCGCGAAACCGAAGACGAGCGGCGTCGCTTCGACGCCTGGCAGGCCGACTATATTGCCCGGCAAGCCAGTTTTGCCACGTGCCGCTTCGTGGAGACGCTCGGCGATGGCCCTGTGCATCCCGAGGCGCAAACGATCATCGACATCCACGACCAGGTGACGCGCTCGGGCGAAGGGCTGGAGTTGGCCTGACGCCGACGACCGCCAGGCACGGCGTGCTCGACCTACACGTTCCGCAAACCGGGCAGCCCGTCGATGCTTTCGCGGTTGTGCTCGGCGGAGTAACGCTTGATCGCCTCGGGCCCCTTCTTGTCGGCCCATTCGACGAGCTGTTTGCGCTGGCCCTGATACTCGTAGAGCGGCACGCCGAAGCCGCACGAGTCGGCCACGCGCGCAAGCTCGACCACGACCACCGTGCGGGCGCCCGTGTACCGGGGAAACAACGCGCTCACTCCGGGCCAGTCGGCATCTTCGGGCTCGACGACCCGTCCGCGGCCGTGCAGGCGGACGATTTTGGGCGCTCCTTCAAGCGCGCAAAACATCAGCACGATCCGGCCATTCTCGAGCACGTGGGCCACCGTTTCGATGCCGCTGCCGGCCAGGTCGAGATAGGCGACGGTTCGCGCGTCCAGCACGCGAAACAGATCGAGCCCCTTGGGCGAAAGATTGAGGTGCCCCTCGGCCGCCAGCGGCGCCGTGGCCACGAAGAACATCTGCTGCGCCGCGATGAATTCGCGCAGCTTGTCATTCAGCTCCGAGTACGTGGCTCCCATGTTCAAAACTCCGGCTTGGGTTCGTCATTCCTCCGCGCAACGGAAACGCCAATATGAACCATGCGGACGTTGTCAGGTTCGCCGTCCCAATAGAATCGACAGGAAGTCAGGGCGCCAAGAGCAGCCGGCCCGGCACTTTGAGGTAGTTGATCACCTCGTTTAGAAATCGCGCGGCGGTGGCGCCGTCGACGAGGCGGTGGTCGTACGACAGGCTCAAGGGCATCATCAACCGGACTTCAGTCTTGTCGTCGTCGGTCACGACCGGCAGCTTGCGCGAGCGGCCCACCAGCAGCACGGCCACCTCGGGCGGATTGATAAGGGGCGTCGAATACGCGCCGCCGATCGCCCCCAGGTTGCTCACGGTAAACGTGCCCCCCTTGAGATCGTCGAGCGTGAATCGGGCCTGGCGAGCTTTTTCGGTCACGTCCGCTAGCGCCTTGGCGATGGCCGGAATGCTCATGCGGTCGACGTCGCGCACCACCGGCACCACCAGCCCGCGCTCCGTGTCGACCGCCACGCCGAGGTTGACGTACTGCTTGTACAGGATCTCCTCGTTTTCCACGTCGATCGAGGCGTTGACCATCGGGTGCAGTCGGAGCGCCTGGGCGCAGGCTTTCATCACGAACGCCATCATGGTGAGCTTGATCTCGCTGCCGACGTAATCCGCCAGCCCCCCTTTGCGAATGCGCTCCAGCTCGGTGATGTCGGCGTCGTCGAAATTCGTCACGTGCGGGATCGTCGAGCTCGAGCGGGCCATGTTGGCGGCGATGGCCCTGCGGATACCGGTCATTTTCTGCCGGCGCACGAGCCCCCATGAATCCTTTTCGTCGACGCCGTCAGGCAGCCGGGCGGCCGGCAGGGCGCGCTTGGCCGGCGCCGTGGTCGTTTCGCGGACCGCGGCCTTAATGTCGTCTTCGGTGATTCGCCCGCGCGGGCCGCTGCCGGCCACCGCCGCCAGATCGACGCCGAGCTCTCGGGCGAGCCTGCGCGTGGCCGGACCTGCCGGCGGAGTCTTGGAGGCCGTAGGCGCCGCGCCGTCCTCATCGGTGCGCGCGGCCTCATTTTTCAAAGCCGGTTTGTTGTCCGCCTTGTCGGCGACGCGTTGTGGTCGGGCTTCCCCGGGGTCGGCCGTCTCTTCGGCCGCTTCCTGTTCGACCGGCTGCGGCTTTTCCTTTTTGACTTTCTCCTTGGGAGCTTTCGCCTTGGCTGAGGTCGGTCTGTCTTGTTCGGCCTTTGACCTAGCCGCCCCGTCAACGCCTTCGAGCGTCAAGAGCCGATCGCCGACTTTGACTTTGGCACCCTCTTGAACGTGTACTTTGGTAATGCGTCCGGCGAAGGGGCAGGGCAGCTCGACCACGGCCTTGCCGGTTTCGATTTCCATCACGCTCTGGTCGGCCGCGACCTCGTCCCCCACTTTGACCATCACCTTGACGATGTCGCCCTCGTCGACGTTTTCGCCCAAATCGGGGACTTTGAAATCAGTCGCCATGGATTGCGGACTCCGTCGATTTGTAAGATTTTCGGCGACTGCCGGGCGGTCGTGCGGTGCTGGGCCGCAAGCGGAGGCACGCGTCACTCGGCACCTCGCCGATGGCACGTTTACGCGCGGGCCGGATTGATCTTGCTCGGATCGATGCCCAACTCCTTGATGGCCTTGGCCACGCACGCAGGCTCGACGCTGCCGCGCTTCGACAATTGATACAGCGCCGCCACCGCGATATGTTCGGCGTCGACCTCGAAGTGGCGCCGCAAACTCGCCCGGTCTTCGCTGTGGCCGAAGCCGTCGGTGCCTAGCGCCAGCAGGCCGCCGGGGAGAAACGGGGCAATCTGCTCGGCCAGCGCCCGCACGTAGTCGGTCGCGCTGACGAACGGTCCTTCCTCGCCCTCAAGCGCCTCCTGGAGATAACTGGTGCGCGGCTTTGCGGTGGGGTGCAGCATGTTGTGGCGCTCGGCGGCTTGGGAGTCGCGCGCCAGCTCGGTATAGCTGGTCACGCTCCACACGTTCGACGAAACGTCGCACCGCTCGGCCAGAATCTCTTGCGCCCGCAGCGCTTCGCGCAGGATCGCGCCCGAGCCGAACAATTGCACCCTGGGCCGCTTGACGCCGGCGTCGGCGGAGGAAAACTTGTAGATGCCCCGGATAATGCCCTCCTCGACTCCCTTCGGCATCGGCGGGTGGCGATAGTTCTCGTTGTAAAGGGTGATGTAGTAGATCGCGTCTTCGAGGTCTTCGTACATCCGCTGCATGCCGTCCAGCACGATCTGGGTGGTCTCGTAGGCGAACGCCGGATCGTAGGCCCGAATCGTGGGGAAGGCCAACGCGTTGAGCAGGCTCTGTCCGTCCTGATGCTGCAAGCCTTCGCCGGCCAGCGTGGTGCGGCCGGCCGTTCCGCCCAGCAAGAATCCCTTGGCCCGCGAGTCGCACGCGGCCCAGATCAAATCGCCGATCCGCTGGAAACCGAACATCGAATAGTAAATGAACATCGGAATCATGTTGATTCCGTGCGTCGCGTAGGCGCTCCCCGCGGCGATGAACGACGACATCGAGCCGGCCTCCGTGATGCCCTCTTCCAGGAGCTGGCCGTCGGTGGCCTCGCGATAGTAGGTGAGCATGCCCGAGTCGACCGGCTCGTAGAGCTGTCCGGCGTGCGAATAGATGCCGCACTGGCGGAACAGTCCCTCCATGCCAAAGGTGCGCGATTCGTCGGGCACGATCGGCACGACGTACTTGCCCACCTTTTTGTCCTTCAAGAGCTTGCTCAAGAAACCGACAAAGGCCATCGTGGTCGAAGCCTCGCGCTCGCCGCTGCCCTCGATGAAATCCTGGTACTCGGCGATGCGCGGCATTTCGCTTTTCACCGGCCTGGTGGATCGGGCCGGGACGAAACCGCCCAGCGCTTCGCGGCGGGCCTTGAGATACCTGATTTCCTCGCTGTCCTCCGGCGGCCGATAGAACGGCGCCTGGCTCACTTCCTCGTCGGAAATCGGAATGCCGAAGCGGCTGCGGAACTCGCGCAGCTCTTTCTCGCCCAGCTTCTTTTGCTGGTGGGTCACGTTGCGCCCCTCGCCCCCTTCGCCCAGCCCGTAGCCCTTGATCGTTTTGGCCAGAACCACCGTCGGCTTGCCCCGGCACTCGACGGCGGCTTTGTAGGCGGCGTAGACCTTTTCCGGGTCATGGCCGCCGCGGCGCAACTTTTTCAACTCGTCGTCCGACAGCGGCTGCACCATCTGCAACAGCTCGGGATACTTGCCGAAGAAATTCTGGCGAATGTAGTCGCCGGGCACGACGGTGTATTTCTGGTACTCGCCGTCGACCACCTCGCCCATCCGCTTCACCAGCAGCCCGTCTTTGTCCTTGGCCAACAGCGGATCCCAACTGTCGCCCCAGATCACCTTGATGACGTTCCACCCCGCGCCGCGGAAGATGCCTTCCAATTCCTGGATGATCTTGCCGTTGCCGCGCACCGGGCCGTCGAGCCGCTGCAGGTTGCAATTGATGACGAAGATCAGGTTGTCCAGCTCTTCGCGCGCCGCCAGCGTAATCGCGCCCAGCGTTTCCGGCTCGTCGGTCTCGCCGTCGCCGATAAACGCCCACACGTGCTGGCCCGACGTGTCGCGAATGCCGCGGTCCTGCAGATACTTGTTGAACCGGGCCTGGTAGATCGCCATGATCGGCGCCAGCCCCATCGAGACGGTCGGAAATTCCCAGAAATCGGGCATCAGCCAGGGATGCGGATAGCTCGACAGCCCGCCGCCGGCCGCCAGCTCCTGGCGAAAATTCACCAGGTGCTCTTCGTCGATGCGCCCTTCCAAAAAGGCCCGCGCGTACATGCCCGGCGCGGCGTGTCCCTGGAAGTAAATCTGGTCGCCCGAGTAGTCGTCACCCTGACCCTTGAAAAAATGGTTGAATGCCACTTCGTAGAGCGTGGCGGCCGAGGCAAACGTCGATATGTGACCGCCGATCCCCTCATGGGCCTTGTTGGCCCGGGTCACCATGGCCATGGCGTTCCAGCGGATGATGCTCTTGATGCGCCGTTCCAGCTCGCGGTTGCCCGGATAGCGCGGCTGTTGGTCGGCGGCAATCGTGTTGATGTAGGGCGTCGTGGCCGTAAAGGGCAGCTCGACGCCCTCGCGATGGGCCGCTTCGCTCAGCTCGTTGAGCAAGAAGCTCACGCGCTCGGG
>JBBDNV010000198.1:4788-48673 GCA_040877415.1 Pirellulales bacterium | reverse complement strand
AATCGGCTTTTTCTCGACGTGGGCCTTCATGATTTCCATCACCCCGCCCGTGTCGAACACCGGCCGCCCCGTCAACAGGAAGTAGCCCACGGCCCCGAGCGAATACAAATCGCTGCGGGCATCCGACCCTTCGGAATCCTGCACCGTCTCGGGCGCGATGTAAAGCGGCGTGCCGGTGATGGCGTCGGCGGCGGTCAGGGTGCGCATCTTTTGCGAGTCGACGGCCTTGACCAGCCCGAAGTCCAACAGCTTGACGAAATCGCCGACCCCGCCGCGGCGCGTGAGCATGATGTTGGCCGGTTTGATGTCGCGGTGGATCAGGCCCGCCGCGTGGGCTTCGACCAGCGAGCCGCAAACCTGCGTAAGAATGTGAATCACGCGCCCGTCGGGCAGCGGCCCGAACCTTTGCACCAGCGCGTCGAGCGAAAAGCCCTCCAGGTATTCCATGGCGTAGTAGAAGATGCCTTCGCCGGTGCGGCCGTAGTCGTAAATCGTAATCGTGTTGGGATGGTTGAGCTGGCTGGTGAGCTGCACTTCGCGCTCGAATCGGGCCACGGAAGTTTCGGTGGTCTTGGCGGGCTCGAGCAGCTTCACGGCGGTGGGGCGGCGGAGCATGGCGTGGCGCGCCCGATAGACGCTGCCCATGCCCCCTTCGCCGATTTTCTCCTCCAGCGCGTACTGGCCGAGTTGCCCCGCCTCGATCACCGCGTCGCGCATCTTGCGTTCGAGCCGCCGTGCCAGCAGCGTCAGTCCCAACAGGAGGGCCGCCACCAGCGCCAGCAATCCGAACAGCGTCCAAAACACGCTCCGCAGAATGAACAGCGGCGCGAACGCCTCGTCCTTGTCGATTTCCGTCGCCACGCCGAAGCCGTAGTCCGCAAGCCAGGTCCAGGCGCCGATCACCTCGACCCCCCGGTAATCGCGATAGCCTTTCACGTTGACGCCGGGAGCCTCGAGCGTCGGTTTGCGCTTCACGGCGTCGGCCGCCATGTGCGTCAGCGGTTGTTTCGACCGCGCGAGCTGCGAACGCTTTGTGCGCAGGTCCACGCCCGGGTCGCGAAGCTCGAGGCTGAGCACGCTGTGGGCGTCGGGCCGATCAGGCAGCAGCGCGATCTCTTTCAACTGGTCCTCGAACCGGCTGCTCGAAAGCAGCACGCCGCCGGCATCGAAGGCGTAGGTTTCGCCCGTTTCGCCCGTTCGGGCCACGTTCAGGATCTTGGTGAAATCGTGGCTGGGGCTGATCCGCAGCGCCACGGCCGCCACCACCTCGCTCTTGTCGTTGCGAACCGGAGCGGCCACGAACATCACCGGCACCCCGACCGACATTCCGCCCGTTTCGTCGGGCATCATCACCCGCGACGGCACCGGTCGCGAGACGCTCGCCTTGCCCGACAGCACCTTGTCGATGAACTCCTCGTTGCCCATCCGCGGGTTCTGTCCCACCAGCACGTCGGGTTCGGCGGCCAGGATGAGTCCCGCTGGATTGAAGACCACGAAGCCCAGATAGCCCGGGGCGTCGATCCAAGGTTTGATGGCCGCTTCCAGCGTCTTGGTGGCCGGGGCCTCGCGCAACTGGCCGCTGGTGGCGCCCCCCGCCGCGGCATACTCGGCAAGTTCGATGACGGGCCGCCGAATGTCTGCGTCGCCCGCCATCACCGTGGCATTGTCTTGCTGCAAGCGCAGCCAGAGCGTAAGCGCCTCGACGTCGGCCCGCAGCAGCGTTTCCAGCTCGCTTTTTTTCTGGTCCTGGATGGCGGTCTCGATGCGGGCGCGGACCCAAGTGGCCGCGAACACCAGCGCCACGATCGCCGCCACGGGCGCGACCCACAGGTTGCGCCGCACGAATCCGCGCGTGGTCGATAGCGCGCCGGGTCGGCTCAACAACGACCGCACCTTGCGGATCGAAGTCCTCGATTTTTGGCTTTGTGGTTCCAACGACGGGCCGCCTGTGAAGCCGGAAAACGCGGGAAGTGACGGGCGATTCTTGCGGCGGTTTTCAGTTATCAAGGTATCCGCACGGACCGCGTCTCACAAGCCGCCCCGCGTCCAAACGGCAGCCGCAACCGCGCGCGGGCGACGCGGATAGTGACGCGAAACGAGTCAGCCCGGCGAATCGCCTTTAGGGAGCCGCTTCGACAGGCGGGCTGTCGGCGGCCGGCATCCCCTGCCCTGCTTCGCCGCCCGGCTGAAGCGACTCGTTGTCGCTAAAGACGTAAATCAATATTGCGCCCAACATCAAGGCGACCACCGCCCAGGTCCGCCAGTCCTTGTGGATCCCCTTGCTCTTGGCCGTGGAGTGACGTTGGTGCTTGTCGCCGTGATGCTCGTGTTTGCGATCGTGATGCGTCATGATCGTTAGCTACTCCGGTGGAGGATGTCGCGCGTGTGCCGGCACTGTGTACCAGTGTAGCCCGCAGCGCCGCTTTAGCGGGACCCCAATCCGCGCGCCACCGCCCCCCGGCGGACCGTGGTAGAGCCGGGGGCTGAAACCGCGCCCGTTGTTTCGGGCCCTCGCGGGACATACCATCAAGCGCCCCAGCAGCGAAAACCCGGGAACCATCCGCGTGCATCACGGCGAACCCATCCACGGCACCGCGGGCCCGCTCGACGTGGTCATTGTCGGCGCGGGCCTGGCCGGATTGTGCGCGGCACGAGCGCTGGTCGAGCGGGGCGCGCATTGCGTCGTGCTCGAAGCCCAGCATCGCGTGGGCGGCCGCACGCTCAGCCAGGAGCTGGCCGGAGCCATGATCGACCTGGGAGGCCAATGGATCGGACCGACGCAAGACCGTCTGGCCGCGTTGGCCAAAGAGTTGGGGGTTTCCACGTTCCCTCAATATCACACCGGCCGCAAACTTTTGAGTTGGAACGGCAAGCTCACCAGCTACGCGAAAGACCTGCCGCCCCTGCCGATCTTGAGCCAATTCGAATTGCTGCTGACCGATCGGCGGTGGAAAAAATTTGTCGACCAGATTCCGCCCGAGGCCCCTTGGCGCGCGCCCTTGGCCGCCGAATGGGACTCCATGACGCTCGAATCGTGGAAGAACCGTAATCTGCGCACCGCCGGCGGCCGACTGTTCGTCGACGTCGTCACGCGCGCCGTGCTCACCAGCGAACCGCGCGACGTGTCGCTGTTGTTCTTTTTGAGCTATCTCCGCTGGGGACACGGGCTGGAGCGGCTGATTTCCATCGGCGGCGGAGCCCAACAAGATCGCTTCGCCGGCGGAGCCCAGCAGATCTCCGAGCGACTGGCCGCGAAACTTGGGCCGTGCGTGATTCAGGGCGCAGCGGTGCGCGCCATCGAGCAAACCACCGATGGCGTGAAAGTTTCGTGCGACGGCGGCACGTATCGGGCGGGCTATTCAATCGTCGCCGTCCCGCCGATGCTCGCCGGCAGGATCGAATACGCCGCGGCGCTGCCGGCCAAGCGCGACCAGCTTACGGCCCGCATGCCGATGGGCTCGGTCATCAAGTACGTCGCGGCGTACGAGCGGCCCTTTTGGCGCGAAGCGGGCTTTTCCGGCGAAGCGGTGAGCGACACCGGAATCACGGTGACGACCTTCGACGACTCGTCCGACGACGCATCGCACGCGGCGCTCGTGACCTTTAGCGACGGCCAGGCCGCCCGCGACTGGTCCGACCGCACCTGCGAGGAGCGCCGCGCGGCGGTGCTTGCGGAATTGGTGCGTTTTTTTGGTCCCGAGGCGGCCCGGCCCGTCGCCTTCGTAGAAAAAAACTGGAACCTTGACCCCTGGAGCCGCGGCTGTTACGTGGGCGTAACCGGCCCCGGCGCGTTGACCTCTTTTGGCGAAGCCTTGCGCGAGCCCTGCGGCCGCATCCACTGGGCCGGCACCGAAACGGCCACCGAGTGGATGGGCTACATGGACGGCGCCATCCAGAGCGGCCACCGCGCCGCCGACGAAGTCCACGCCCGACTGCAAGCCGCCGCTCGAACGTAACCGCGCCTGCGCGAGTCGGAGAAAGGCTCCCGTCTGGCGTCCCGTTTATGGTGCATGACGGAGCCGTGGGCCAAAGGCCCAACCTGCAAAAGCCATGGGCAACGCCCCTGGAGACAGGTCGGGCGGATTACGCGGGTTGCAGCGCGAAAGTCGTCCGCCGGGGCGGCAAAATCGTCTTCGTCCCAGTGGCTTCGGCAGTCTGGCGACGCGCCCCCGCGGCGAGCCAATTGTCGATCTAGATTTGTCTGTCCCCCCGGGCCACTGGCTGGGGATGAGTTGGTCACCAAACAGGCAACAATTCGCGAGCGGATTCGGCTCGCTGGGAAACGATCCGCTGGAGGACCCGTCGATGTCTCAGGTCGCAGATTTTGATCAGATGAACAACCCCTACCGGTCGACCGGGACACTGGGCTTGATGGCCGACGACTCGGAGATCCAGGAAGACGAGCTGCGAGCGTTCGTGGGTCCCAAGGCCGATTACTACCTGCGCAAATGGGCTGCCCGGCTCGATGATCCGAGCGGTGAGGTTGGCATGAACTGGGTGGCCTTCTTCCTGCCCGCTTTTTGGTTGGGCTATCGGAAGATGTACGTCGCCACGCTCATCTACTTTGGCGCCGTCGTCCTGCTATCGATTCTCGAACAGGTGGTGTTCGTCGTCATCCTCGGGGGCGCGACCGTTCCGACGGCGGTTGGCCTGATCGTGAACCTCATGACGGCCGTCGTCTGCGGCCTGTGCGGCAATGCCTGGTACCTGTCCCACACCCGGCGCGCGATCCACGCCGCCCACGCCCGGGGACTCGAGGGCGACCATTTGGTGTACGATCTGTCGCGGCGCGGCGGCACGAGCTTGCTTGCGTCCTTCGGCCTGGTCTTCCTGGGTTCGGTGGTGATCTTCGTTCTGATCATTTTCCTGGCCGTGCTCGGCGCCATCCTGCAAGCGAGCTGAGCCGATCGTTACCGGTCGCTGACTGCCGGCCGTTGGCCAATTCTGCCCGTCGCCACGTACGCGCAGGCGAACAGGACAGCAAAGACCAGGTCGATCGCCGCCGCAAGCGCCGGCAAGGCCGGCACGCGACCCAGCGCGACGAGCACGAACACGGCGAGGCCGAACGACGCTTTTGCCAATATCGCCAAAAGCATCATAGGCCGGTAGCGCGCCGGATCGCGCGAAATCACCAGATACACCAACTGCCATGCGAAGACCGTGCCGACAAACCCGTAGTAGAACTCCGGATGCGTGATGGCCGGCGGAAACTGCCGGCTCAAAAAGTCCTCGAGGAAATACATAGGCGCAAGCACCACCACGCCGAAAATCCCGGCGACCAGGAACACGCGCTGTGCGAATTTCATCGAAACTCGTCGAATGGTGTGGCGCTGGGGCTTTCCAAAGTTCTGTTACGGCACAGGGCGCTGGAAAAACCACCCGGCGGGCCGGCCGGCGAGCTGCTAGGCGGGCGTCAAGCGCTCGGCGGAAACTGGCGCCGGCTCGAGGGCCGGCTCGTGCATGTGCAGAAACCAGCGCTCGATCACGACCCGGCGGGCAAATTGCTTCGAGGCCAAAAGCCGCGCCGCCAGCGCACGCAGCCAACTGGCCGGCAGCCAGTCGCTTGCGCCCCGCGAGCGCACAGCGCCCAGACGCTCGATCAAGCGGCGCGGATAGGCCGCGAGCCGGTCGCGGGCATAGTTTCCGTCGGCCTGGGCAATCACGGCGGCGGCCAACAGCCCTGATTCGACCGCCGGCCGGATCCCTTCGCCGCTGTGCGGATACGCCAGGCCGGCCGCGTCGCCCACCAACAGCACTCCGTCATCGCACAGCACCGGCTGGGTCCGCTCGTAAAGTTGATAGGCGTGGCCGTGGAACCGGGCGGGGATTTGGGCGCGGATTTTGCCCCGCGAGCGCAGGAAGTCGACAAACGCCTGCACGTGGGCCGAAAGCCCTTCGCGGTCGGTGCGGCCCAGTCCGATGTTCAAATAATCGCCCTTGCGGAAGCACCAGCCGTAGCCTTCGAGGTCGGGACAGAAGAACAGCTCGGGCACGGCGGCCGAAATCGTTCCGCGGGCCAAATCGTCCGAACTCGCGGCGAATTCGATTTCCTGGGCAGCCACGACCGGCGAACCGGCGATGCTCCGGGCCCCCAGCATCCGCGCCACGGGGCAGAAATGTCCGCCGGCCCCGATCACCAGCGACGCGCGAATCGAGCCGTTCACCAGCCAGAGCGTGCCGTCGCGCTCGATTTGCTCCACCGCCTCGGCTTCGCACCGCCGTGCCGCCGTGCGATCGAGCAGGTACTGATCGAACTCGCAGCGGCGGATCCCGTAGCTGACCGGCCGCTCGTAATGGCTTTCGACTTCGCGTCCGCCGATCAAGCCGGTGCGAAACCCAGTGATCGGCTGGCAGACCCGTGAGCGGCGGTACTCGTCCGGGTCGACGGCCAGCGCCTCGACGACCTGCGGGGTGATCCAGCCGGCGCAGACCTTGTCGCGCGGAAAGGCCTTGCGGTCGACGACCAGCACGTCGAGCCCCGCATCGCGCAAACCCCAGGCACACGACGATCCGGCCGGCCCGCCGCCCACGATCAGCACGTCGCAAGTTTCCATCGCCGTCAGGCTCCGGCCGCCGCGGACGAGACCGAGCAGGCTTCGGCGGTCGCGTCGGCGTAGAGATGGGCCCGGGTCCAAGGGATGTCGTTCGAGTCGCCGCGGGCAAACACGACCTGGAACAACTGCAGCTCGCCGACGTCGAACGCCGCGACCGACGCGGCCAGGTACAGCCGCCACATCCGCACGAAGCGTTCGTCGAACATCTGACGAACCCGCTCGACGGCGCTTTCGTAGCGCGCCAGCCAGTGCCGCAGCGTCTGGGCATAGTGCAGCCGCAGGTTCTCGACGTCGAGCACCGAGAACCGGCGCGGCTCGAAAATGCGCATGATCTCGGCCAGCGACGGGGGATAGCTGCCCGGAAAGATCCGCCGCTCGATCCAGCGGTCGACCGGGGCCGGCTTATTGCGGCCGATCGAATGCACGAGTCCGCGCCCTTTGTCGGAAATCGAGCGGTGAATCACTTCGCCCAGGCGGCGATAGTTGTGCTTGCCGACGTGCTCCAGCATGCCGACGGAAACAAACGCGTCGTAGCGCCCCTGGATGTGCCGCCAGTCGTCCTCGACAAATTCGACGCGATCGGCCAGTCCTTCCTCGTGGGCACGCCGGCGCGCGTACGCCACCTGTTCCCGCGAGACGTTGTAAGCCCGCACGCTGACGTCGTAGTTGCGGGCCATGTGCAGGGCCAGCGCGCCCCATCCGCAACCGGCCTCGACGACCCGTTCGCCGGGAGCCAGGCACAGCTTGCGGCAGACGTGGTCGAACTTGGCCACTTGGGCCTCTTCGAGCGACACTTCGGCCGAGGGGAAATACGCGCAGGTATAAGCCAGTTGCTCGTCGAGCCACAGGCGGTAGAAGTCGTTGCTGATGTCGTAGTGGTGATAGACGTTGTCGCGCGACGCGGCCAGCGAGTTGAATCGCGGCAGCCGCAGCCAATGCGAAACCAGCTTGTACAGCAAACCGGCCCCGGCCGAGGTTTGAATCGAGTGGTTGAGGGCGGAAATCGCTTCGACCAGGTCGCCGACGACGTCGACCCGACCGTCGGCGTACGCTTCGGCGAATTGGAAGAAGGGGTTCATCGCGATCCGCCACAGCGTGGCGGCGTTGTGCACCACGACCGTCGCCAGCGGCGGTTGGTCGGAGACGCAAATCGGACTGTCGCCCCACAGCGAGACCGCCACCCGAGGCTTGCCGACCATGGTCATCAGCCGGCTAATCAGATAGCCGTGCCAAAGTCGCACCGGCGCCGATTTCGACGGAATCTCCGGCCCCGCGCGCCCATTCGGCCCATCGGCAAGTACCGGGCCAAACCCCAGGCCTGCCCGTTCCCCGGTTCCTGCGCGGCCGGCTTCGGCGCGGCTGACGGCCGTATTGGCCAGCGCGTCACTTCCTGCACGTTTGGTAGCGTAATGCATTGAATCGACCTCCTGGTGTCAGGCAAGGGTGCGGCGGCTGACCTATTGGATGCTTCGTCTGAGCGCGTCCGGGATTGGGGCCGCAGCAACGTTGTGCCACTTCCTTGCTCGCAGGGGAACTGGCGAATGTGGCGTCCACGCGACGCGGAAGACCGCTACGCCAGGTTCGACAGCCCCCATCAACATAGCAAACCACCGGCGCAGTTAACACTCCCGCGGTGCCGCGTTGGCCGCCCTTCCAGCAGTCGAAACGGCCGGATGTCGGCCATCATGTGGGTGTGCGGATCCGTATGGAAGCTGCGCGCTTTGGGCGACGATTAACGAGGCACCGAGCGCCGCCTCGTGCATATCGTCTGCCCCAGTCCGAGGTTCGGCTTCGACCTAGAACAAGGGGGCGCGTCCCAGTTTGCGGCGGATGACGGACCATTGGCCGGCGTGCATCAGCCAATGCATCGAGACAAAGAAGAACATGTCGCCCACGGTCTTTACCGTCGGCGGCATTTTTTCGACCGGGCGATCGAAGTCGGCAGGCGCCATTCCATCGACAATCCGCAGCGTGCCGGCGCGGAGCTGCCTGGCCAGCCGTTCGTATTCCTCCTTGGTCAGGAATTTCGCGGCGTCGTCGATCGCGGCGGTGTCCTTCTTGTGCGCCGCGTCAAAGCCGGGGGGCAGCGGTTCCAACTTTCCCGGCGCGACTCGGTCGATCAGGGAGCGCTCGCTGGAAATCAAATGGCCGAGCTGCCAGGCGATGTGATTGGAATTCGGCACTGGGCGCACCAGGAGATCTTCCCCTTTGAGGTCGCCCAGGTAGGCGTTAACGATCATATCGGCTTGAGCCAGGCTCGAATGGATGGCTTGCTTGATGTCCATGTTGTCTCCTTCGTTTGCGATTCATGCTGCCGGCGCGTTACGCGCGCGCCGCGAACAACGACCGGATATACTCCCTTGAACGGCGGCCATCCACAGCGTCGCAGCGCCGTACCCGCCGCGCCGAAACGCCTCGGTCGCCACGCGAATCAACTTCTCCCGGGCATTTTCCGCGGCCGATCTGGTCATGCCCGCCAGCATACCAACTGGTTCGTATGCTGACGAGACTCTCGGCGAGCCGGGACTTTGGCCTAAAACTGGCTTGAAAAAAGCCTGTAGCCGGGGTCAGGGACCCCGGATGTGCCCAACGCAGGCCGGCCACTCAGAAGACCGGCCTCACTGAGGCCGGCTACAAAAGGGACAATTGCACGCCCTCTCGATAACGTAGAATGTCGAAGTCGCCAGTCGCCGCGTTACACCCGCAAGAAAAGGAGCCTCTGTCCATGGAATCCAGCAAGTCCACGCACAACGCGGAACACCCGTCGGAATCTTCCACCGACGAAGGAATTGAAAACGTCCGCGAGCTCACCCGCGATCTCACCGAATATCTGAAGCAATACGCTCGCGAGAACCCCGGCACGGCCGCCCTCTGGTGCCTGGGCATCGGGTTTGTCCTGGGATGGAAGATGAAGCCCTGGTAGCGCCCGGCGAATAGGCTGTGGCCAGCCGGGCGCGAAATCGACCAACGGGCGCGGCGCCTCACTTGGCGCCTTCGAGCGCAGTCGCCTTCTCCTCGCCGGGATGATAGACGCGCTTGGCATTCGCCAACACGTCATCCCAATAAATGTAGTTGTCCTTCGTCTGCTTTTTCGACAACAGCTCGGCCTGGTCGAAGAAGTGCGGGCTTTTGGGGTTGCCGCTCGTGCCGTATTGCAAGAGCGACTTGCTTTTGATGCGCTCGCCAAATTCGACCATGCACAGGTAGCTTGTGCCCACCACCGCGTAGTGGTTTTTCATCAGCTTGAACGGCGGCAGATAGATCGAGGGCGTAAAATACATGGTAAATACAACGCCGGGCGGGCCCGGCAGGCCGGCGCTGGGCAGGCTGGGCAGCTTGTCGCTGAAGGGGATCTTGTAAAAGTCGGACACGTCGGCGTGCCGCTGCAGTCGATTGACCTGGCCGTACGCCACTTTCCAATCGCCGAACGTGGTTTGCAGCTTGCGGGCGGCGGTCACCAGGGCCCCCAACCGCTCGGCAACGTTCGACACGTATTGCGGCTTGAGCGTCTCGGCCGGATAGCCGAACCCGTACAGCTCCTCGTACCAGGCGATGCACAGCGTGGCCTGCGTCGAATCGATCGTGCCCTTATAGTCCCAATCGACGAGGTGCGCCAAATACGGCTCCACCTGGGCCGCGAGCTTGGCGTCCGTCTCGCGCAGCCGCTCCAATTCCAGGCGGTAGCGCGGCAATTCCGCAAGCGCCCAGTAGATCGTCGTGTCGAACGACAGCTTCTGCCAGTCTTCGAACGTGACGTCGTGCGCCTCGCGCAGCAGCAGCCGCGACATCTTGGCCCGCCGCTTGTCGTCGTATCGATCCTCGACCATGTAGTCGGGATAATCGCCGATCGCCGGTCCGGAGCCGTCGGTGGTGGTGAACGGCGTCGAGTTGCAATTCTGCACGTAGCCCGAGGCCGGGTTGAGCACCTGCGGCAGATCTTCGAGCGGATGGATGCCCTGCCACTCGGTGCGCGGGTCGCTGCCGTCGACGGTCTTGGTCCAATCGAACGACGGGTCGCGCTTGGGGATCATGCCGTTATAGACGTAGTAAATGTCGCCGTGCACGTCGGCGTAAACGACGTTGAACAGCGGCAATTCGAGCATGCTCATCGCCTCGCGAAACTCCCTGACGTTCTTCGAGCGGATCATCCGAATGCTCTGCCGCGAAAGGACGGCATCGTACAGTTTGGCAATCTGAGCGGAGACGCACTCCTTGTCGTTCAGCTTTTTGACGATCGGTCCGTGGTGGGTTTTTCGAAACTTGCATTCAACGGTCTTGAAGCGGCTCCCCTCCTTGACCCGGATCGTGTCGTTCCACTCGACCGCCTTGCGATAGCCGGTGCCGTAGCGATAGTTCAGGGGCTCATTCGGATCGTCGAACGTTTCGCGCCACGAGCTCCCCACGTTGGGTTCGTTCGTCGTCATGCCCCAGCCGCAAGATTCGTTATGTCCGATCACGGGGAGCGGCGTGCCGAAGAACGAGGCTCCGGTGAAATTCCAACCCTCGCCGCTGCGCAGATGGGCCTCGTAAAACTGCCCGAAACCGTAATACGGCTGGTGGGGATTGATGAGCAACATCGCGTGGCCCGAGCGCGTCTTGCTGGGGCCAATCGCCCAGGCGTTGCTGCCGGTCGCCGCGCGGACTTCCGCCGCGAGCTTCGGCGGCGGGTAATCGTTTGGTATCTCGGCGGTCGACACGTGCAAGTGGCTCCCCACCAGCTCGAGCGTCGCGGCGCGGGCAAAGGCCAGCAGGTACCACGGCTCGATGCGCGCCAGAAGTCGCGGCTTTGTTTCGGGATGGGTGTCGAGATAGTAGTTGATTCCCGCGGCAAACGCCGCGCCCGCCCGCCGCGGCTGCGGATCGAGCTTTTCGTAATCCTCTTTCGAGCGCGTAGGGATCTCGAACGCGCGATTGCGCATATCCTTCGCCAGGAATTGCTTGCCGTAGAGCTCCGCGTAGCGCCCCAATCCCATCGAGTACGAATCTTCAAGCTGCCAGAAGTAGTCCTCGGCCTGGCAGTATCCGAACCCAAACAAAACCGCGACGTCCGTCGGCCCGTCAATGTGCGGCATGCCGTAAGCGTCGCGATAAATCGTCACGCTGCCCGCCAGTGCCCGCGGGTCGAGCGTCGATTCGGCGCTTTCGTCAGCCAAAACCTGAGCACGTCCCGAGCAAGCAAACCCGGCTGCCAACGTCAGCCCGAATGCCACGGCATTGAACCGCCGGCGAAAGAAATTCATCATGCGTGCATCTCTCATGCGAAGGTAAAGCACGGTTTGGAGTCCGCGGCCTGCCCAGAGCGGTAAACGGCGCAGCATATCGCGTTCGATCGGAGTGATCGTCGCGGCGGTGAGGGCAGCGCAATCGCCAGTCACAAAAGTAACTTGCAAGCCGTTGCCTCGCAAGCGGCAAGCCGGCGGCTCACGGCGCTTGCGGATCGCGGTTTTGCCCGAATCGCCCCGCAGCTAATGGGACACGTCGTGCCCGGCGTGCTCAAACACTACGACCTGTCGGAGACGGCCGCGACGCCGGCAAGCCGGCTGGCGGTCGAGCGGCCCGAGTGCATGCGCCCGTTCGATGCCGGCCGGTTCGACGTCGAACGGTACTCGGCAGCCGAGACTTTCCGTTCCAAGTCGAGCAGCCAGCGCTTTTTGTCCAGGCCACCGGCGTACCCGGCCAGCGCCCCGTCCGCCCCGATCACGCGATGACACGGAACCACAATCGAGATGGGATTTCGGCTGTTGGCGTGGCCGACCGCTCGGGCGGCCCCCGGACGGCCGATCCGGGCGGCAAGCTGGGCGTAAGTGATGGTCGTTCCGAACGGAATTCGAACCAACGCCTTCCACACGAGCTGCTGAAACGGCGTGCCAGCCATCAAGAGCGGCACGTCGAACGTCTGGCGCCTTGCGGCGAAATAGTCCTCCAACTGTCGCCGCACGGCAACGAACGGCTCGTCGGCCCGCTGCCAGGTTGGGCGCGGAGCCGGCCGACCCTTGTGACCGCTCATGTAAAGACCGCTCAACAGCGATCCTTCGGCAGTCACGAGCAACCGGCCGATCGGGCTCGGCACGAAGCTATAGTAAATCGGCTTTTCCATCGTCGTTGTCTCCCTCCCGTGAGATCAAAGGCTTTCCCAAAGATACATGGCCGCGTAGGCGCGCCACGGCCGCCACTTCTCGGCCGTTTCACGCAGCGCCCGGGCCGACTTCAAGCCGCTCGCACGCACCAGGCCGAGGTCGCCGCTGGGAAAGGCATCGGGCCAGCGCAACGCCCGCATGGCGATGTATTGCGCGGTCCATTCGCCGATCCCGGGCAACTCGGTCAGTTTCGCGACCACGCTGGCGGGGTCCAGGCCCGGCGCGAAATCGACCTCGCCGCGCACCACGGCACGCGCGATCGCTCGCAGGGTCTCGGCCCGGGCTCTTGGAATTCCGATCTTCGCCAGCTCCGAAGGTCGAGCCGCGGCGATGCGTTCGGCCGTCGCACTAAGCCGATTCAGGCACGCAAACGGCGTCTCGACGGGCTCGCCGAAGCGGGCAGCCAGGCGGCCGGCCAGCGTCGACGCGCTTTTGACCGAAACCTGCTGGCCCAGAATCGCCCGCAGGGCCAGCTCGAAGCCGTCAAATGCGCCCGGCACGCGCAAACCCGGCAGGCGGCTGACGCTGCGCCGCAGATTTTCTTCGCCGCGCAAGTGGCCGGCGATCACGTCGGGCCGCGCATCGAGATCCAACAGGTTTCGCAGCCGCGAAAGGATCGACGGCAGGACCGGCGTCAAGGAAGTGGCCAGCTCGACGGCCAGCAGATTGCGACCCACCACCGGCGCGACGCTTAGCCAGCCGCGGTCCTTGCCGATGGCCACCGTGCGCCGATACGCGCCGTCGGCCACGCACTCGACTCCTGGAATCGAGCGCATCGCGAGGAAATCCAAGAGCGGCCCCCAGGCATACGGCGGTCGATAGGACAACATCAGCCGTAGGCAATCGGCCGATTTGGGTGTTCGCCGCCAGCGCCGCATCTTGGTCGGCGTCAGGCGATAGTGGGCCCGGAACAGGTCGTTGAAGCGGCGCACGCTCTCGAACCCGCTGGCAAACGCGACCTGGATCATCGGCAGGTTCGTTTCGGCGATGAGCCGCTTGGCCAACAGCAGCCGATTGGTCTGGGCCAGGTCGACCGGCGAAATGCCGAGCTCCTGCCGCACGGCGCGGCGGAGTTGCCGCGAGCTGAGCCCCAGATCGCCGGCCAGTTCCTCCAGGCTGCCGCCATTGTTGAGCGCCCCGGCCTCGATTCGCGACGCGGCAACTCGGGCCACCGTGCGCACCGCATCCACCGGCGCCTGTCCGGGCGCCAATTCGGGCCGGCAGCGCAGGCACGGGCGAAAGCCCTCGCTCTCCGCCAGCGCGGCGCTGGCGAAAAACCGAACCCGGTCGCGGCCGGGCAAGCGCGCCGTGCAAACCGGCCGGCAATAAATCCCCGTCGTCTTCACGCCGATAAAGAACACCCCGTCAAAGCGGGCGTCCCGCGCGCTTAGGGCTCGATAGCAAGCGTCGTCGTCGATCGTCATACGAGCGATTGTATCTTGCGGCCGGCGCCCGTCTGGCCATTTTCGGACATCGAAGCAAATCACTTGGGGGGTCAGGTTTCAGGGTCAGGGATCCGTACGCACGCTATTCACCGGCCCCTGGCCCCTGGTCCCAGCCAGTGGCTTTTTTCGAATTCCAAATTCACGCCAATTTGTGTTGCGCTTCGTCATTGGTTAGCCGTCGCTCGAAGTCGCTTGTCAAGCTGGCCCACTAATTACAGGCCTTTTGCGGCGAGCAATGTTGCGCGATACAATTGTATCGATGTCATGCAGTTTCGCTCGTCAGTTCGTCTGAACGCTCTTGCCCATGGAATTAGACTTCGCTTTTTTGGCCAGCCACGCGGAAGTCAGCGACAAGGGCAAATTCAATGTCTTGGGGGGCGGCTTTAACGTTGTTGAAAGCTCTCGGTTTCCATGCCGCGTTGCCGGGGCCCTGGTCATGAGATTCGTTGGCCCAACCTCGGGGGCGGGCCAGGAGCATACGGCGGCGGTCGCTGTTTTGAGTCCCGACGGAACGCGCAAAGAAGTAATTCTGAGGCCGACAGCTATCAAGCGCAAAGCAGACTTTCCCACATCGGGCCTGGTGGTCGTCGTCCAGCTAAGTATTGATGTACCAGCACCGGGCGACTATGGGCTGATCATCGCGCTGGATGGCAATGACCTGAAGACCTTGCCGCTCTACCTGAGGAAGGAGTCTGATGAAGGCTAATCAAATGCTTACTCTTAGCAGCACGCAGTCGATCGAGATTTGGCCGACCGAGGCGGGGGCCGTTCTGCGCACTTTTGGCACCGACGAATTGCTCGATGTCCCGCCACCACGCTTGCCCGGTGCCGACGCATCGTCCCCGCTTGATTCAGAACGATCTAGCGAAGGGTCGGTGATTGTAATCGCCAGCCTCACTCCGGCGCCGCTTGAAGTGCTGAAGCCCATCCCGGTAACCGTGCTTCCGGATGATGGAGCGTTTGTGGCTTCCTTTTTTGATGCCAACGTGAACGCCAGCGGAGACACCGCACTCGATGCATTTGAGGCAATTAAAGACGTGATTGGATCGCGGTACAGGCTGCTGGTCAAACACGAGAAGGAGCTGGGAGTCGAGCCCAAACGACAGTTAGCGGTGCTCAGGGAGTTCATCCGGGCCATCTGAATATGGGCAGTCCGATAACGAAGGAGGTCGCTGTCAAAGCCCTCAAAAAGCTAGGCGCTGTCGACATCAGCGAGAAGTCCGATGCCCATCCGACCTACGCGATCTACTATGAAAAAAGAATCGTCGCCACAACCGGGCTGCGACGGTCCTCGAAAAAAGACATTCCTCTGCCTCACCTCAAGAATGACCTTCGCGTGAACGCTGGCTTCGTTCTGGAGCTCGCGCGCTGCACCAAGTATTTCGTCGATTGGCTGGTTGCAGTCAAACTCGTGGTTCGGGGCGACAAATCCGATCCCGAGACGCCCGGAAGTAGCAAATGACGATCGGCACACGGCGCGTGTGCCTGCTACGATCGCCCGTCACCTGTCCCGCGTTGGGGAGACGGTTCGCATCGGCTGCCACTCCCCGTTACCCTGCCTTCTCCCGCGAAGGCCAGAGGAGCACATCAGGAGACCAGTTCGCCGATCGGGCGGCCGGCGGGCAGCAGGCGCAAGGGGCGGCCGGCGCGGTCGGGGAATTCGCGGCCGGTGTCGATGTCGAGAAAATCGTAGACCGTCGCCAGCACGTCACCCGGAGAGTAGGGACTGTCGAGCGGGTACGCCGCCCGGCTGTCGGTCGAGCCGACGACCTGGCCGACGCGCAAGCTGCCGCCGGAAAACAACACCGAAAAGGCGCCGGGCCAGTGATCGCGGCCGGCCTGGGCGTTGATCTTGGGCGTGCGGCCGAATTCGCCGCACACCAGCACGAGCACGCGGCGGTCGAGCCCACGTTCGTAGAGGTCGCATATCAAAGCGGCCAGCGCGCGATCGAAGGGGGGCAGCGATTTGTCCTTGAGCGTCGCGAAATTGTTGACGTGCGTGTCCCATTCTCCGCCCGATAGAACGGTGACGAACGTGACGCCCTCTTCGACCAGCCGCCGCGCGAGCAGGCACCGCTGCCCCGCCGCGGTGCGGCCGTAGCGATCGCGCGTGGCGGCGTCCTCGCGCTCGATGTCAAATGCGGCTTGAGCCTGCGTGCCCGTGATGATCTCCAGCGCCTCGCGCGAAAAGCGGTCCAGCCCGGCCAGCTCGCCGTCGCGGTCCAGATCGGCGCGCATCCGGTCGAAGCTCGCTAGCAGCCCCTGCCGATCGTGCAAGCGCGAGGCGTCGAGCCCGCGCGGCAAGTGCAGATTCCGCACGGCGTAGTTGGCATCGACCGGATCGCTTTCGGTCGTGAACGGGTTGTACGCCACGCCCAGGTAGGCGGAGCCGCCCAGAATTTGCTTGCGCGGAATTCCGACGTAGGCGGGCATGCCGGCCATATTGGGGCCGCGCGTGCGGGCCACCAGCGCTCCGCAGGACGGATTGACGTTCGTCGTCGTCGAGGGGGGCGGCTCGTAACCGGTCATCATCCAATGCGAGGCCGGCAAATGGCCGGCGTTGCTATGAGTCACCGAGCGCACGAGCGCCACTTTGTCCATCGCCCGTGCCAGGCACGGCAGATGTTCCGAGACGTACACGCCGGGCAGGCTGGTCGAGATGGGGCGAAACGGACCGCGGATTTCCGCCGGCGCGTCGGGCTTGAGATCGAACATGTCGATATGGCTCGGCCCGCCGCCCATGAAAATCTGGATCACCGCGGTTTCGCGCTCCCTTGCGCGGAGGCTCGCGGTTTGCGAGCCGTCAACGGCCGGTTTCGCCGCTTGGGCACGGCCGCGGAGGAAATCGGCCAGGGTGAGGCTCCCGACCGCCAGCGAACCGATTTCGAGCGCGGTTCGGCGGGTGACGCGTCGCGGATTACGCGGGTCCGATTCCCAAATGGAGAGCATGGCCACCGCCTCGTGGTCGACAAAATTCGCCGCCTGGTCCGACCAAGGATTCGTGCGCATTGTAACCGGGAGTATTCATTCGAGGCAATCGCCACGGCCGCCAATCCGTGCCATCATCTTCTCCTATCCGTGTTCATCCGCGTCCATCCGCGGTTCGTGTTGGCCCGTCGCCCGCGGCTCTTGAGCGCGATCGTAAGAACGGCTGAAATGTAGCGCGGCATTACTTGTCGGTCCACTCTTTGTTTGTGCCTTCGATGCGCAAGGGGCCGGCGATTTCGCGGCCATCGCGAACGACGACGTAGCTGTCGGCGCCGGCAACGCTGTCCCAACGAAGCGTGGCCAGGCCTTTGGCAGTGGCCGATTGCGAGGCGGGCGTGCGATCGCCCTGCGGGCCGACGGCGATGAGGGCGTAGGTGTGGCGGCCGGTGCCGTCGTCTTTGATCACGCTGGGGGCCGCGGGCGTGGGAATCGTGTGCTCGATCGTTGCGCCGCCCCAGAGTTCGAGGACTTCTCGCGGCTCGCTCAGCCCGCTGCCGCCGTAACCGCCGCCGCCCAAGGACATCTTGCCCTGGCCCACGAGCGCATCGGTCAGCGGCTCGCCGTGACCGGGGCGAAACGATTGAAAGCGAAGCCGGCCGGGATGCGTCAGGCCGCTCCACTTTTCGCGGGGAACCTCGGAATACTCCAGGCCCTCGCCCTGGATGATCGCCATCTGTCGCCAGGCGCCGTCGAGCCACACGTTCCAGGAGATATGGCCCGGCGCGCGTCGCAGGCTGCCGTCGCGCTCAAGGGCGTGAAAGCGGTCGTCGAACGGATCGTCGATCTCGCCCTTGATTAAACGGCTGCGCACCCACAGTCCGCCGGGCCCGTCCCAGAGTGAACGCGCGTAAATGCCGCGGGGAATCTGCTGGTCTTCATAGCCCTTTTCCCAGGGCTGGCCGGTATCGGACACGATCAATTCCTTTCGGACAATCAGCCGATCGACGTCAAGCTCCCGCGGCGATTCGGGGGCTCCTCGCATCCAACCCATTGTGGCGGCCACCGCCAGCGCGATCATGATCAAGCGGTCTTTCATCGGGTATCTCCCTCTTAAGGCCACGACTTTCGGTAACTTACCAGCACCCCCTTGGAGGTGGGGGGCGAAATTTTCGGCACGTCTTGTAACAAACGGGCGGGCTCCACGCTGGGATGAGCAGACGGGTTGCAAGGCACAAACATGTGCCGCCCGAAAAAGAAAATCAACCTCGTGTTTAGGAGACCCTCCGATGAAGTGCTCAAAGACCTACATTCTGGCAAGCGTGAGTTTAGCAGTCGCCCTGATGTCGAGCTCGGCCCTGGCCGCTCCCAAGGGCTCGTTCAAGTTTAATCGGTCGAGCAATACCCAAGCGCGTTCGCTGACGACGAATCATTTTAGCCAGTCGACCGTGCTGAAAAGCTCGACAACTCCCAAGTTGTACTCCGGCGCCAAAATGACCACCGGCGTCACCAATCTGAAGTATCTCAATTCCAACGTCCTGCAACGGACGGCGACCGGCAAGGGCACGAAGGTCGTGTCGCCGCTGCTGGGCAAGTTCAACTCGGGCAATGTCGTGGCAGGCAACCCAGGCAGGGTATTTAATCCTGGCACCGTCAACGGCAATGGCCCCATCCTGGGCCAGCCACCCATTGGTCCGATCGGTCCCATTGGTCCGATCGTCGACCCGCCTCTTGTTGGTCCCATTGGTCCGATCGGTCCCATTGGTCCGATCGTCGACCCGCCTCTTGTTGGTCCCATTGGTCCCATTGGTCCGATCGGCGATCCTCCTGTCGCCGATCCGGGCAATCCGCCGCCGGCCGATCCGGGCAATCCTCCGGCTGATCCGGGAAATCCTCCGGCCGATCCGGGTACTCCCCCGACGTGTCCTCCGCCGACCTGCCCTCCGTACGATCCCGGGCACTGTGGTGGTGACTGGGGCTACCCGCTGCCCTTCCCCTTCCCGGTTGGTGGATTTGGTCGCGGCTACTGTGGGACGGTCGTTCAGCCGGTGTACACTTCGGCGGTGGCAACAGAGCCGGTCGCGCAGCCGATCGACCTGGAAGTGCTGGAAGTGCGGCAGCTCGATCGGGGCGACCTGGCCAAGAACCTGGGACCGGCCTATCGCGTGACGCTCCGCAACAAGACGGGCGCGATGGTGGCCCAGCAGTTCAACGTCGCCCTGGCGGCTTCGATCGGTCGCCAGCCGACGGCCGAATCGGCCTTCGCCACCGTGCGGGTCGACGGATTGCAGGCCGGACAAGTGCTGACGGTTGAACTGCGACTGCCGGCGAAGGCCTACAACTTGGGCCTCAACGCCGACGGACAACCGGTGCCGTTCACGTGGTTGACCGCGGTGGTCGACACGCATCAGGAAGTGCAGGAAGCGGACCGTGACAACGACCTCATGGTCCTGGGCCGCAGCGAGATCGTGATGGTGGCTCAGAAGTAACGATCGCCCGCCTGTGCAAATGGCGAGCGAAAAGGTCAACGGCCGGCAGCCTGGAAACAGGTTGACCGGCCGTTGGTTTTTCTCGCGGCCTGGTTGTGGAAAGAACGCGAAAGGAAAAAGAATTGTAACGCACGCGACAATTGTTTGCCCACGTTGCGCCGGCTATCCTGGTTGTGCGAAGAGCAAAGGCGCGCAATCGAAAGGACAAATCGAGATCGATGCGACGTTTCATCCTGGTTTTCGTCGCTCTGTGCGCGGCAACTGCCGCACTGGCGGCGGATCGGCCGAACGTGGTGGTCATCCTGTCGGACGATCAGGGCTGGGGCGATTTGAGCGTGCACGGCAACACGAACGTCGCCACGCCCGCCGTCGATTCGCTGGCCCGCGACGGCGCGCTCTTCGAGCGGTTCTTCGTATGTCCCGTCTGTTCGCCCACCCGGGCCGAGTTTCTCACGGGGCGCTATCATCCCAGGTGCGGCGTGTGGAGCACTTCGCGCGGCGGCGAACGATTGGACCTCGACGAACGGACGATCGGCGACACCTTCAAAGCGGCCGGTTACGCCACCGGCGCTTTCGGAAAATGGCACAACGGCACCCAGTATCCCTATCATCCGAACGCCCGGGGCTTCGACGAATATTACGGCTTCTGTTCCGGGCACTGGGGCAACTACTTCAATCCGGTTCTGGAGCACAACGGCCGCACGGTGCGCGGCAAGGGCTTTATCGTCGACGATCTGACCGACCGGGCAATCGCCTTCATCGAAGAGCACCAGGGCGGCCCGTTCTTCTGCTACCTGCCGTACAACACGCCGCATTCGCCGATGCAAGTGCCCGATCGGTTTTATGAAAAGTTTCGAGACGCCGATTTGAAGATGCGCTGGAATGGTGCCACGGATGGCTCGCCCACCCTTGCCGCGCGCGATGGTCCGGCGCGCGAAGAGCTGCCCATGACGCGGGCGGCGCTGGCGATGTGCGAAAACATCGACTGGAACGTCGGCCGCCTGCTGGCCAGGCTCGATGAGCTCGCGCTGACCGACCGAACGATCGTGCTCTACTTCGCCGACAACGGCCCCAACAGTTGGCGTTGGAACGGCGGCATGAAAGGACGCAAGGGCTCGACCGACGAGGGGGGCGTGCGCTCGCCGCTATTGGTGCGCTGGCCCGGGCATATCAAGCCGGGCTCGAAGCTGACGCAAATTGCCGCCGCGATCGACTTGCTGCCCACGCTGGCCGAACTTGCCGGAGTTCCGCTCGTCAGCAAAAAGCCGCTCGACGGGCGCAGCGTCGCGCCGCTTTTGGTCGGGGGCGAGCGCGAATCGTCGGACCGAATGATCTTTTCGCACTGGAACGGCCAGGTGAGCGTGCGGACCGGGCAATATCGGCTCGACAACGACGGCCAACTGTTCGACCTCTCGGCCGATCCGGGCCAGCGCCGCGACCTGTCGCCCATGCAACCCGCGGTGGCCGCGAAACTCTCCCGCGCCGTGGCCGACTGGCGCCGCGACGTGTTGAGAGAGCTCAAGCGGGACGAAAGCGACGATCGGCCGTTTACGGTCGGCTACCGCGAGTTTCCCACCACGCCGCTGCCGGCCCGCGACGGCGTGCCGGCGGGCCATATCGAGCGCAGCAGTGGCGCGCCCAATTGCTCGTACTTCAGGAACTGGACCAGCACGGACGATTCGATTGCCTGGGACATCGCCGTGCACACGCCGGGCAAGTACGAAGCGGTCGTTTACTACACGTGTCCCGCAGCCGATCTCGGCTCGACGATCGAGTTGAGCTTTGCCGGCCGCCGCGTGCAAGGCATAGTGACGAAAGCCCACGATCCGCCCCCGCTCGGCGCCCAACACGACCGCGTACCGCGCAAGGGCGAATCGTACGTGAAGGATTTCGCGCCGCTTTCGCTGGGCTCGATCGAACTGGCAGCAGGCCGCGGGCCATTGACCTTGCGGGCACTTTCGGTGCCCGGCAAGCAGGTCATGGACGTGCGCAGTATACTGCTGACACTCGTGCCGTGAAAACCGATCCTGTAGTTTCCCTGAGCATCGCCCCGGCGGCCCGCGCGTTTCGACTCGATCCGCAGTACGTGCGCAGCGGGATCTATATCGCGATCGGTTTTCTGTTGATCGGCGTGGCAGCGGTGTGGATGAACCGCGTCGGGCTGGGTCCTCCGAATGCGAAGCCGGCCGCTCAGTTCGTGGTGTCCTGTGTCATTGCGGCCGCTGGTTTACTGCCGCTAGGCTGGCGGCTGGTCGTCGACGAGCGCGGCGTCTGGCGGCGGCGCATCTGCCGGTGGGAGCTTTGGTCGTGGGATGATTTTGGCAGCGGGCGGCTGAAACACGGTTTTCACGATCGCAGCCTGGTCGATCCCGAGCGTCCCTGGTGGCGGCGCACGCTCTCGCTCGGCTACCTGACCGAGCAAGACAGCGAGCAGGTCTGGAAATGGATTCAACTTGCCTGGCAACCGCCCAAACCCGACGCTTGTCCGGAGGAATTGCACCTGCGCTACGGCAATCTTTGGCGCGGCCGTCCGGTGTGGCTGGACGCCAAGGGAATTCGGATCGGCAAGGGAAGCACCCAGCGGGCCTACGACTGGAACGACGTCGAATTGTTGGAAGTGCGCAGACGGCGGCACGAACGGCCCGATTTTCACACGCTGCGCTTGAAACTACCCCGCCGCACCGTGCATCTGAGGCGCACGATGCAATACGGCATCGAATCGCGCAATTGGAAAGGGGCGGAGCCGGAACAGCTCGTCGGCTTCTTGCTGGCACACGTGCCGGCCGATCGCCAGGTGGTCCTGGCGACCGCCGAAGCGCCGCGTACGCCGCGCGAGCTGGAGGTTCGCTTGAAAGAATCGCGCAAGCAATTGCGAGATGTGTATTGGCTGCGAATTTTCATCGTGTCGTGCATGGTCGGGCTGCCCGTTTGGGGTTGGTTTGGCCTGGGATGGTGGCGGGCGCTGGTGTTCGGCGTGATGCTGGTTCTCTATTTCGCGGTATTCCAGTTTTTCTACCGCCAAACGCAGGACGCGCATGAAAAGTTGCCGCGCGCCGGCGAGGGAATGTCTCGACCAGCCGGCAATAGCGAGGTCGAAAGCGGCGCGAAGCGGGGCTAATCGTTTTCCCGAGTAGTCCGGCAGGTACAATATCGCGCCTTCTGCGACTGGAAAAACCCTCGCCGGCTTTCGCGCCGCGAATTGGAAAAAATGCGAAAACAACTCGACAGCCAAGCCCGCAAAATGAACGACGCGGGAGAAATCGAGGTCGACGATGAAAATTAGTAGCGGGCCTTCTGAGGGTGGGAAACGAGATGCCGTTGCGGCTATCAAGGCCGCTTTGGCGAACGTGAAAGCCGGCCGCACAAAGCCCGCCCGAACGGCGCTCGTGGCATTGGCCAAGAAGCACGGCATTCCCTGGCTTGCCCTGTTGCTGCTCGGCGCATGTGCAACCGTCGGACTTGCCGGCGAGGGGGATGAGCATGTGCGGGCGGTGCTCGGCTGGGGGTGGCAGGAGCGGCCGCATGGACAGACGCTGGCCAGCGACTTGCTGGGGCAGTTCGTCGACGGCGATCCTCGGCGGCCGAATTTCGGCGGCTATGGACCCTACGGCGGACCGACCGCGCACGGGTTTTTCTTTTTCGCCTTCAACGCCGGGCGCTATCAGGTGGCCGGCAGCCCGGCGGCGCATGTGGATCACCAGATCGGCAAGCTGGCCGTGCCCGACTATTGGAACCATCGCGTGCTGTTGTTCGATCTGCGCGCCGACGGCTCCCTGGCCGGGCACAGCGCCAGCGCCCTCGTCGGGCAGGAGCGCTACGACCAGATGGAGATCGGCCAGGGGCCCGCGCGGTTCCACTTTCCGGCGGCCTGCGCGTTCGATCCGGCCGGCAAGCGCCTGTTCGTGGCCGACGAATACAATCATCGCGTGCTCGAGTTCGACGTGCACGATCCGGCGCGGGCCATCCGCGTGTTCGGGCAGCGCAATTTCGACGATTGGGGATACGACGCCTCGCCGGGCGACCTGGTCTGGGATTCGACGCGCGAAGACGTCCGCGGGCCGAAGCTGGCGCGAAGCGCGAATCGGCGGGGGATGTTCCTGCCGCGCGGAGTGGCCAGCGACGGACGGCGGCTGTTTGTTGCCGACGGCGACAATCATCGCGTGCTCGTCTTCGACCTGGCGGGAAAAGAAAACGGGCCCGCGGCCGTGGCCGTGCTGGGCCAGCAAGATTTTGCCGGCTACCAGCCCAACCGCGGCGGCAAGCCGAGTCTGGCGACCATGCTCTTTCCCGGCGGGCTGGCAATCGATCCGTCGGGCCGTTATCTGTTGGTGGCCGACACGCTCAACTACCGCGTGCTGGTGTTCGACGCGGCCGGCACCATCGAGAACGGCATGCCGGCGTTGGCCGCCGTGACGTTGCCGCAAATCAGACCCAATGACCTGCCGAATCCGCCCTACCAGCGCACCATCGCCGGCGCGGTGGCGGTGGCCGTCGATGCTCGCGGGCAGATTTTTGTGGCTGACCGCCGTGGAATGCGGGTCGTGGTGTACCGGCTCGAAGACGTGCTGGCCGGCAAGACCGAGCCCACCGCGGCCATCGGGCGGTTTGAAATGAGCACCGACTTGTGGCAGATGAAGTCCGGCTACGGCGGACCGACCGGGCTGGCTGTGGCCGGCACGCACCTGTACGTCGCCGAGCCGCGCGGCAATCGCGTGCTGTGCTTCGACGTCGCCGATCCCGATCGCCGCGCGGTCGATCTGCTGGGACAGTTCTACGGCACCGATCTCGCGCGGCCGCATTACAACAAATACGGGCCGAACGGCGGGCCCGACCCATACGGCTTCGATTTCGCCGACGGCACGCCGGGGCTTTCCGTGACCGACGACGGCGCGTGGCTGTTGGCGGCCGATCCGATCGGCGGGCGCTTGCTGTTTTTTCCCTTGGCCGGCGATGGGCTGCCGCTCGATCATTCGGCGCGGCTGGCTCTGGGCGTGCCCACGCTCGACGCGCGGGCCAACAATTACGGGGCGGCGCGTTTCAATCGGCCGGGGCATACGGTGTTGACCGACGACGGCCGTCTATTCGCTTCCGATTTTCAAGGTTCGCGGATTCTGTGCTTCGATCTGCCCAATTTGGCGAATGCGACCGGTCGCGGGGCGCTTGCGCCCTTGCGGCCGTTCGAGCCGCCGAAAGATCGCCGCCCGCGGCCGCGCGAAGATTTCGAGTTCCGCAGCCTCGACAGCGGCACGCCGGCCTTGCACGTGCTGGGGCAGGTCGATTTCTACGCGGGCCTGCGCGACACGGCTTCGCGGCGCCAGATGGGCAAGGAGACGAGCGGGCTGGCCTACGACCGCAAGCGCCGGTGGCTGTTCGTCTGCGAAAAGCTCAACCACCGCGTGCTCATCGTCGACGTGAGTCAAGGCGTCGAGACGTTTATGCCGGCGCTGGCCGTGCTGGGCCAGCCCGATTTCGACACCAACGCGCCCCATTGGGGCCAGGCCGACTGGCATCCGCGCGGTATGCACCGGCCGTCGGGCATCTGTTACGACCACCAAGCGAAAATGTTGTTCGTCACCAACGGCGACAACCCGAGCGAGCGCGAGATCCTGGGATTCGATCTATCGGGCGAAGTCACCGACGGCATGGAGCCGGCGCTGCGCATCGGCGGACCGCATGCCACGGTCGAAAGCGATTTGCCGCGCGTCGAGCGGTTGCTGGGCTTGGACGAGCAGCACCGCCGGCTGTGGTGCGGATTGTTCGCGCTCGATCTTTCCGGCGACGTGCGCAAGCGCGTGCCGCTGGTCGGCTGGTTCGGGTTGGGACCGCACGGCGACGCATCGAAAGAACAAGATAACCACAGCGGCAAGCTGCCCAGCCTGCTCGGCTATTCGGTCGGCTTTTGCGACCGTTTTGGCGGCGCGGCCAGCGCCATGGCCGTCAATTCTCGCACGGGCACCGTCTACGCGGCCGACACGTCGCGCTACCGCGTGTTGTGCTTTCAGCCCTCGTTCAGCTTCCGGCGCGAGCCGATCGAGTTTCGCAATGGCACGGAGGCGATCGACATCACGGGGACCGGCGGGCTGGCCCCGCTGCGATTTTCGCTCACCGGCGGCCGGCTGCCGTTGGGGCTTGACCTCGACGGCGAGACCGGCATCATTCGCGGCACGCCGCGCGACAAACCGGGCGCGTACGAGACCGAAATCACCATCGCCACGGCCACGGGGACGACGCGCGGCAAGGTGGCGATCGACCTGAAGGACAAGAGTCCGTGACGAACAGGTGATGGCTGACAACCAGATACACGCAGGAAGCGTCATACAGGTTCGCTCGGCGATCGTCGGGGGCGGACCGGCGGGCATGATGCTGGGGCTGCTCTTGGCCCGCTCGGGCGTCGAAGTGGCGGTGCTGGAAAAGCACGCCGACTTTTTGCGCGATTTTCGCGGCGACACGATTCACCCCTCGACGTTGGAGTTGCTCCACGAGCTGGGCATGCTGGATGAGTTTCTCAAACGCCCGCACCAGCAGGCCCAGCGAATCCGCGGCGTGATCGGCGACGAGGAATTACTCGTCGCCGATTTATCGCGACTGCCGACGCGCTCGAAGTTCATCGCGTTCATGCCCCAGTGGGACTTTTTGGATTTCGTCGCCCTGAAGGCCCGGCGCTATCCGACGTTTCAGTTGCACATGCGGGCCGAAGTGACGGGGCTCGTCGAGCAAAACGGCCGCGTCGTGGGCGTGCGGGCGAGTACGCCCAAGGGGCCGCTGGAAGTTCGGGCCGATTTGACCGTGGGCTGCGACGGACGCCACTCGACCGTTCGCCAGCAGGCCGGCCTGCCGGTCGAGGATTTGGGCGCCCCGATCGACGTTATGTGGATGCGCATCTCGCGCCGGCCGGGCGATCCCGAGCAGTTCGTCGGCCGCTTCAATCGCGGGACCGTGTTCGTGATGATCGATCGCGGCGATTACTGGCAGTGCGGCTACGTGATTCGCAAGGGCGGCTTTGACAAGATCCGCGCGGCGGGACTGGCGGCCTTGCACGACAACATCGCCCGCATCGCGCCGTTTTTGCGCGGACGGCTGCAAGAGCTCAACGATTGGCGCCAGATCAGGCTGCTAACCGTGCTGGTGGACCGATTGCGCGTTTGGCATCGGCCGGGCTTGCTGTGCATTGGCGACGCGGCGCACGCGATGTCCCCGGTGGGCGGAGTGGGCATCAACCTGGCGATTCAGGACGCGGTGGCCGCGGCGAACATCTTGGCAGGTCCTTTGCGCGACCGGCGCGTCAGCGACGACGACTTGCACAGGGTCGAGCGCCGCCGCGAGTTTCCCACGCGCATGACCCAGCGTTTGCAACTGTTCATCCATCGCAACGTGATCGATCGCGTCGTCACCAGCGACCGTCCGACGTCGCTGCCGTGGTACCTGCGGTTGCTCCTGAAGATTCCGCTCGCGCGGCGCATTCCCGCCTACATCATCGGCATCGGCTTCCGCCCCGAGCACGTGCACACGGAGGACGTGTTTGCTCGCTCGAACGAATGATACAGGTCTTCGAGGTGTGATGCCAATACTTTGCAGCGCTGGTCAAACATTCCGATCATTTGACTTCGCTTTTAGCCCCACCTGGTTTTTGGGGGTTGATGCCGCCTGCGGGCTCTTCGTTGGATTTCTTTCCACCGACCTTTGACTCTCCGCCGGTCGCTGCTTCAGTGGCCTCCACCGACGGAGGTGCCGGGGCGCTGTTTTTTCGATCCGGCGAACAGCCGATCAGCAATCCGATCAAACTTATCGAAACAATAATGCGCATCATGGCTGTACTCCCAATGCCTTTTGGCACAACTGGCCCTGAGGAAGCAGAAATCCGAATCCGATACGACGCTTTGCACGTGGTTCCGACTGCCATGCCCGAACCCATCGCAAATGCTTGACAGCATCCATCCGTTGCCATATTGTACCACATGTGTTGGTGGTATATATCCCCTCAAAGGGGCATTCCAAGTCGCTCCGGCTACGAAGTAGTGACCGCCCCCAAGCGGCAGCGACGCATGTTTGAGCTGAAAGCATGTCAAAGCGACAGCCCGACCCGCCGACTAGCTGGAAGCAACTCCTCACGGCTTCAATCGCCTCAAGGGCGCAAAGCGCATGGACTTATCTTGTGAACAGAATTGTCCCTCGCTGGTCTCATTGCAAGCAACGCGTTACTGCTTCCCTCGCCGCGTGGACGCACTGGACATGGACGCATTTTGTGCAAGTGTTCGTCCACCACTGGTTTCATTGGATCTTTGCGCTCCTGCTAATCGCCTTTGGTCCGAAGATTGGCCGTTGGCTCGAAAGATACGAAATCATCTACGACTTGCGATATGCGATGTACCGGCTCGTGCAGCACCCATGGCCCCTAAAAATGGGTTGGCGCGACGTGGTTGTCGTTGCGATCGACGACGATTCGTATTATCACGGCGTGCCGAGCCCAGGCGCTCCGATTAACCGGCGCTATTTGGCTGAACTTGTCAACAAGCTTGTCGAGTTCGATCCGGCGGTAATCGCGCTCGATTTCAATTTTCTGGCAACGGATCCGACCGGCAAGACGACTGTTGCGGTGCAGGATGGGGACAAGCAGATTAGGTTGGCCGAGGATCCTGCATGGGCCGAGGACATGCTGGTGCTCCTGCAGAAACTGCGGAAGGTGGCACCGGACTGTGCAATCGTTCTGCCAACGATGATCGCTCGTGAGGGCGAAGAGTATGTAACGACCGCGAATGATTATGACGGTTTCGAATTTCCAAATGACGCGGACGTGAATCGTGGTTATATTCAACTCGCCGATGATGTCCGCACGCTTCCGCCCGAATTGCCGATCAAGAACGGCCCACCCATTGTATCGTTTTCGATCGCAGCGGTTCAGCTCTACAACGGCGACGCACTCAAAGATCAGGACTTGCGCGAAACGCGGTTCTGCAGCTTTATCCTTCGCGACCCGAACCACGAAGTGACCGCCAAGCAAGTCCTTGGCGCCAGCGGAGAAACGGCTCGCAAATTGAAGCAGAAGATGCGGCATAAGATCGTTATCATTGGCGCGGACTGGCATAGCGCGGGATACAAGGTGGGGCCGCTAATCGACAGTTACCGCACGCCCGTCGGCGAGCTTCCCGGTGTGCTGGTTCACGCGAATTACATACAGGCATTCCTGAGTGGGCGATCATTCCGGCTGCTGGGAAGCGAGATATTTGAATGGACGTTCGGCTTTTTGTTGGCGTGGGCACTTGTATGGCCAATGAAGATGCCGCGAAAAATCATCGTCGTCGCGCTGATTATCCTTATCCCGCTGATTTTGAGCTATCTGATCCTGCAACAATTTGGCATCTATTGTGACATGGTGATCGTCGATCTGCTGTTGCTCGGTCACATTGCGTTCGAACGAATCTTTCTTCCTCGACGCTGAAACCGTACGCTTTTTCTCCTATTGCAATAGCAAGGACGCGCATGCCCGCCGCGCGACAGTTGACGGCGGGAAATGCACTGATTCCCTCGTCAAATTTGGCAAACGTGATCCAGTACTCGGGAGCGCGTTCGATGAGAAAACTTTGCTGCATTTTAACCTTGTTCGTCGTTGTTGCCGTGGACGCAAATCAAGCACAAGCGTTTGGCCGCTGCCCAGCCGGCTGGTTTCGAACCCGTTGTTTTGTTCGGTTGAGGCACCGATACTGCCAACCCAGGAAATGCTCACGCAGCGTCGAACGAGGTGGAGCGTCTGCTGCGGAACCGGCGGCGGCGCCTGCTGAAGATGCCGCGCCTATGCCACCGGCGCCCACCTCGCCACCGGTCATTAATCCAGATAGGCCTGGAGGCGCTCGCCAGCCCATCAATCCCAGCAAGCCAGGAGCGGCTCGTCAAAGTGTCCCTGAACCACGGTCTCCAGATGGCTGAATCGGCCGACTCACGCGATACTCGCCAACTCGATCGCGAACTGATTGTCGGGCGACTCGTTGCGCTGGTTGCGGGTCGGCGAGTAGTCGTAGACTTGGACCGTTTTTCCGTCGGGGCGGAATTCCAACAGGCGGAGCCAGCCGTCGCCGCCTTTGGGCTTCATCTGGAAGTTGACGAGCACCTGGTGGACGTCGCGGCCGCCGGGTGTGGCGGTCACCGTGCGGCCGAGACCGTCGCGAAGGACGTGGCCGTTGAGGGTCAGGACAAAGTTTTCGTGACGGCTGACAAGTGCATTCCACAGTTCTTCGCCGTCGGCCACGTCGTCGCCCGTGGCCTGCGCAATCGCGTAGCCGTGGGGATTCCACCTCTGCTTGTCGCCGAATTTTTTCCAGTCGTAGCGGGTGTCGTCGAAGTACACGTAGGCGTGCGTGACGAGAATCGCCGCGCGGTCCATGTGGCGGGCCACGACTTCGCCCGCCCAGCGCACGACGTCGCGGCGCGGACCGAACTCGAGCGCTAACACCAGGAAATCGCGCCCGCCGGCCGAGAACCGATGAAAACTGTTTTCCAGGCGATCGGGCTCCTTGTCGTAGACGCCGCCGAACGTGGGCCCGCCTTCGAATTGCCCGACCGGGAAATAGTCGTTTAGCCGCGTGGTGCGATCCTGGCACGTGCCCCCCGCGCTGTAGTCGTGGTTGCCGGGAACCAGGAAGTAGGGGAGCTTGCCGTCGAGGACCCGCATCGCCCGGCCGGCGTTTTCCCATTCCTCGGGCGTGTTGTTGTTGGTGAAGTCGCCCAAGTGCAAAACGCAGGCGATGTTGCGGCCTTTGCGGTTTTCCACGATCCAGCTCGTTTGCGCCAGGTAGGTGTCCGGATATTTTTCGCTGTAGTTCTGCGTGTCGGGGAGCACAACAACGGTAAACGCCCCCTTCTTGGGCTGGGGGGGCTCGCCGTCGGCGAGTTTTGCGTCGGCATACGGCTCGTCGGCCGCCTTGACCGTCGAACCGCACATGGCCAATAGCGCTCGTGACATGCTCAACGCGGCACCTGCTTTCAGAACCTTGCGGCGGGAAATTTTTGACATGGTTTGATTGGGGGTTGGGCGTTAGGTGCCCCGGCCCGATGGGCCTGGGGCTAAACGGTGGTCCGACGGCTTCAAACCCTTGGTGTACGCGTTGTGGCCGAACGGGGTCGGATGGTATTGGCCGATGACGTCGACGTTCGACTTTTCGGGGATTTTATCTTCCATCGCCAGCGCCCAATAGCTGGCGTTCACGAGTAGACGGCGCAAGCCCTCGCTCGATAGATCCTGTGAGGCGCCCATGGTGGTCGTGAAGGTGCGGGCGGTCTTGCCCGAGGGCGTGGTATAGGTTTTCGTCCAGGCGATGGGCATCATAGGGTCGTTCTGTTTGCCGGCGACGGGACTGTCGTCGGGCTGCATTCCGGAGAGAACTTGTCCCAAAACCAGCGGCTGACTGTCACCCCCCAGCGGCAGCCGCACGGCGTAGACGTCGGTCGGTCCCCAGATGTCGCCGTCGCCGATGCCGCGCAGAATCGGATGAACTTTCCGGCCGGGCGCGATGACTCCGCGCGTGCTTTGTTGGCCGTGATGGCCGTGGTGATTGATCCAGGTTTCGCCGAGCACCTGGCGGCCAAAGCCGCCGTCCCACTGTTTGTTCTGCCAGCCGTAGCGGGCAAATGAGCTGTTCGGGCCGTTGGCAAAGGCGTGCGTCGCGGTGCGCATGCCGATGATGGGGCGGCCCGATTCGACGTAGTCGACGACGTGCCGCATCTCGTCGTCGGGCAGATTGCGAAACCGCGTGAACAGGATCAACAGATCGGCCGAGCTGAGCGCTTCGAGACCGGGAATGTTGTCGCTCTGGTTGGGGTTGATCGTGCCGTCGCCCTTGTCGATGGCGAACAGCACCGTGCACTTGAAGCCGTGGCGCTCGGCGAGGATTTTGGCCAACTGCGGCAGCCCTTCTTCCGAGCGATACTCTTCGTCGCCGCTGACCAGCACAACGTGCTTTCCGCGGCCGGGCCCTTTGCCGCCTTCGAACACCACGCCGGCACCGGCGGCCAAAGCAATGTGCGGAAGTATAAAGACGAGAACCCATACGGCCGGGGATAACCGGAGAGCGTGCATGGCGGGGCCTTTCTCAAGCGGCGCGGATCATTTTCACATCCGCTAAGTTAGCCGCCGAACCGCCGTCATGCCAGTAGCCCCTTCCGGAGGCATCCGATCGAGTGGCGGCTCCACTTATGGGTTCGGGCGGTTCCGCAGCAACTGGCCGGCCAGCGCCCGCAGGTGCTCGAGCTTTAACCGCGGGCCGTCGTCGGGCAACGTGGCGCGCGCGGCCGCCTCGATGATGCGCTCCAGGCCTCGCTCGGGGAATCGCAGCGGAATCACCTCCATACGTGAAACAAGTGGCTTGGTTTTCAGTTCGAGACAAACTCCGCCGCGATCCGGCAATGGGCCGTCGGCCACCGCCACGAGCGACCAGTTCCACACGTCCGGCGAGCGGGATTGGTACAGCCAGTCGTGCTGCACGGGGCGCTTGCGATCGTCGCCCAACAGGCTGAACGTGACGCCGGCCAGCCAGTCGCTCGTGCCGTCGTCTTTTTCCTCCGGCTTGCTGCGCCGCCAGACCACCAGCGCCGCGTTGTCGGTGATGCGCAGCGCGTGCCAGAACTCGAGCTTTTTGTCGCCGCCGTAGCCCGCGGAAGTGTATTGCGAATCAAGCGCCGTGGCGTCGCCGAGGGCAGCCACGGTAGTCGTTTGATAATCTTCGGGCGCCGACATCTGAAACAGCTTGTCGTCGAGCGAAACGTCGACGGCGATCTCTTCGAGCTCCCGCACCCGCCGCGTCGAGCCGTCGGGCAGCACCTCGTCCTGAGTCGAGCGCACGGGATATCCGGTCGCCGGGTCGAGCCACAGCTTCGAGATAAACGCATCCTGGAACGCGCTGCGGCTGCCAAATCGCCCTTCGTAAACGTCGCACTCGCGCCCGCCAATCGTTTCAGTGCCGATTTTCTTGTACGGCACTTCGGGCGGACCGAGCAGCTCGGCAAGATGGTTCTGGGCGTGAGTTTCGGTCTTGATCCAGGCATCGAGCAGGCCGATCGGCCGGGTTACGAAGGTTTTGTGCGTTTCCGAAATCCACGACTCGGTGCTCCCATCGCAGACGATGATCCCGCGATTGACGATCATCAGTGCGTCCGATGGATAGGAGACTCCGTACGTCGTCAGGCGAAACTTGTCGGGCCGCTTGACCAGGTATTCGATCGGCACCCGAATCGGCGGGCCATTGGCTTCTTCACGGGGATAAATCATCCGGTAGCCGCGCTGGCGGATCGTTGTCACCTCGGCGAGCCGCTTGGGCACGGCTTCAATTCCGTAAACGAGCCGGGCCGAGGAAGGCACCAGCAACGCCACGGCGGCGGCCGCCACGGCGAGGCAAGCCGCGGTGGCAAGCCACGGGAGCGGCCCGTTCCAAGCTCGCCGCGGGCGCGCGCGATCGGCCGGCTGTGCCAGCGAAAGGGCCGCCAGGATCGCTTCGCGCTGGCCGGCTACGGGCTCGCGCACCGGCTCATAACTGCGCGCCAGCATTTCGTCTAACTGAACCAGCTCGTCGTGATTGGCGTTCATCGTTTTCCCTCCGTCTTGAGCAGCTTCGCTCGAAGTCGCTGGCGCGCCCGTTCGAGAAGTTTGTAAAAGCCGGATGGCGACAAGCCCAACGCGCCGCGAGCCGACTCTACCGGTTCGCCGCACAGGTAGTGAACGTGCACCGCGATCCTCTCGCGCTCGGGCAATTGGCGCACCGCCCGGCGAACCTCATCGATCACCTCGGGCGGCGGGTCACAGGCGCGCTGGGGCGGCTCGTCCACCAGCGGCGCGAATCGCTTGCGACGCCGCGCCGCCTGACGGCGATATTCCGCTCCTTCGCGGCGCGCGATCCCCACCAGCCAGCCGCACAAACCCTCGGGCTGTCGCAACTGGCCGAGCGCCCCCAGTGCCCGCAGGAAAACCTGCTGCACCAGTTCGTTGGCTTCCGCCAGCGAGCCGGTAGCGTCGAGCAGGATGGCGCGTACCAGGGGCGCGTAGCGATCGTAGATTTCGCCCGCCGCTTCCCGGTCGCCCCGCGCCGCTCTTCTCGCCAACTCGGCGTCTTCCTCCATCCGCAACCCCTCGCTCGTTGACGCTGACAACAGTCTAGACGGACTTCGGCAGCAAGTTTCCACCGGAATCCCGGATCACCGGCGAAATAGTTCCTTGAACCTACAACCAGCGCGGGTGATCGGCGCCCAGGTCGTCGATGCCGCGCGTGATGAGCCGCGCGCTCTTGCCGTCGCCGTCGGCCACCCAGATCGCGGGGGCTTCGCCCGTGGCGGCGCGGCAAAAGACGAGGTGCCGGCCGTCGGGCGATGCGCTACTGCGAAAGTCCCACACGGGCGGGTCGCTCGGCGTCAAGACGGTCACGCTCGAGTCGCGCGGATCGAGACGGCAGATTTCCGTGCCGCCGCGGGCCAGCTCCGGCTTGTAGTCGCGATTGAAGTGGTCGACGTCGGGGCGATTGGGCTGGTGCTCCCAGGGGACTTTTGCGTCCGGAGTGCGGCGCGGAAAGAGGATCGAGCCGGCGCGCGTCCAGGCCGGCAGATTGGAGCCGCCGCCGCGCGTCCGCGGATTCCCGTACGTGGCGCCAAACCAGGCGGCCTGGCCCCGGGTCAGAACGCGGTGCTCGCCGCCATCAGGGCGGCCCACGCACACGTCGGCCCAATCGTGGGCCGGGTCCTGCCGGTAATGACAATCGAAATAAGCCAGCCACTTGCCGTCGGGCGACCAAATCGGGCCAAAATACAGATGCTCCGGATTGGCCGCGACGCGCACGCGATTCCCTCCTTCAATGTCGCTGGTCCAAACCTGATAGCCCTCGGGGCTGGCCAGGTGAAAGGCCACCCGCTTTCCGTCGGGGCTCAAGCTCAGGCCATAGGGCAGTCCCTCGCCGGCGCGTGTGAACTCGCCAGCGTCGGTGCCGTCGAGGTTGACACTATATATCTGTCCCACCTTGTTCTTGACGACTTGCACCAGGATCCGCTCGTCGCCCAGAAGCAAGGCCGGCGTGACGAAGGGCGCCAGCCGCTCTTTCGTGCAAATCTCTTCGAGCGAACCGCTCTCGAGATCGTACGCCCACAGGTGCGTGGGCGTCTGGGTGTAATACTCCTCGAACGGCCGGCCCGGACCGTCGCGACGGGGCTCCATGCTCAGCATGACCATGCGCCGGCCGTCGCCAAAACTCGGCCCGGGTTGCCAGGTGGCCTGGCCGGGGACGTTGAAATCGAAGTACCGCAAACCGCTGCCGTCGGCGCGAGCGATGCCGGTTCGGCCCCGCGAGGTGAAGAGAAATCGCCCGGCGTCAGCCGGGGCGTCCGCGGCCTTTGCGCCAAAAGCCGAGCACGCACTAAGGGCCGACGAGAGTGCCCCGAGAGCGAGGAAGTCGCGGCGACGCAACCTGCCGGCGCCAGCGTCCTGGGAACGATCGAACTTCGCCATGCGTGGAATCATTTGGTTGCACCCTCTCGGTGTTCACTGCGACTTAACTTAGGCGGCCGGAGCTTGGGGGCTTGGGAAAAGCTGGGGAAATTTTCCGGTCCTGCCGGTTCTCATGAAAGTATCACATTTGCGGGAGCCGAACACCTAGATAGCGCCAGGAAATCCGCCTGCATTTTCTCCATAGGACCGTGAGCCATGAAGGCCAAGCTGACCGCCCTGATCCCTTGTAAGAACGAGCGGCTCAACATTCGACCCTGCATCGAGTCGGTGCGCGGCGTGGCCGACGAAATCCTGATTGCCGATTCCGGTTCCACCGACGGCACGCTGGACATCGTGCGCAAGCTGGGCGGCTGCCGCATTATCGAGCGGGAATACGTCCACTCGGCCAATTTCAAGAATTGGGCCATTCCGCAAGCCCAGCATCCTTGGGTGTTGATCGTCGACACCGACGAACGCGTGACGCCCAAGCTGGCGGCGGAAATTCGCCAGGGCCTGGCCGCCCCCGATCCGGCCGTCGACGGCTATTGGATCGGACGCAAGAATCATTTTTTGGGATTTCACATTGCCCATTGTGGCTGGAACCGCGACGACGTGCTGCGGCTGTTTCGCCGCGACGTGGGCCGCTACCGCGAGCGGTGGGTGCATGCCGAGATTGAGATGAACCCGCATCGGGTGCGGCGCCTCAAGAATCCCTTCGAGCACTACACGTCGTGGAGTTCCGACGAGTATTGGCGAAAGCTCAACCGCTATGCCTCGTGGGGCGCGTTGAATCTGCGGGACGAAGGGCACCGCGTGAGCCTGTTTTCGATGTTCTTTCGCGCCCCGCTCAGGTTCCTGCAACTGTACTTGCTGCGTTTGGGTTTTCTGGACGGCATTCCCGGACTGCACGTCTGCGCTTACACGGCGTTCTACACGTTCATGAAGCAGGCCCGGCTGTGGGAGCTCGAGCACGCAAAACCCCAGCCCGATCCGGAAGCGGAAATCCCCGCGACTTCGCCGGACCTGATTCCTTTCGCCGCCGTCGGCCCGGGGGCAACCGGCGATGCGGTTTCCGCCGGCCAGCAGCGGGTCAAGGCCGCATGACGCTCCCCGGGCAAACGCCCCAGGGACGGACATTTGCTTTGGCCGCTTAGGTTGAAAAACTGGGACAGGCACCTCGCGACCGCCGTTTTTCGCGGGTCTCGCCGCGACGTGCTCGGAGCCAGTCCCATTTTTCAACGGCCGCTTAGCGCTCGCGCGCCAGGCGCGTCAATGGCTTCCCGCGCTAGTAGACCGTCTATGCTGTCTTGTCGGGTGCCACGGGTGGCTTGCCCACCCGTGCTTCTGCACTCTCTGGACAAGCCAGCAGTGGCACCGCGCATGACACACAAGCGTGGTCGGACGACTAGGCGCACCTGGCGTGCGCGACGATCTCGCGCAGGTAGTCGCCGTAACTGTTTTTCAGCGGTCGGGCCACCGCCCAAAGCTGATCGAGGTCGATATAGCCCATGTTCAGCGCGACCTCTTCGATGCAGGCGATCTTGAGCTTCTGCCGCCGTTCGACCGAGCGTACGAATCCCGCCGCCTCACTCAGCGATTCGAGCGTACCCGTGTCGAGCCAGACGAATCCGTCCCCCAGACACTCGACGGCCAACTGACCTCGCTCGAGATAAGCGCGATTGACGTCCGTGATTTCCAGTTCCCCGCGCGCCGAGGGCTTGAGCCCCGCGGCGATGTCGATCACCTGGCGGTCATAGAAGTACAGCCCGGTGAGCGCCAGCCGCGAGCGCGGATGCGCCGGCTTTTCTTCCAGCGAGACGGGCCTGCCCTCGGAGTCCAGCTCCACGACGCCGAAGCGCTGGGGGTCATCGACCGGACACGCGAAGACGGTGGCGCCGTCGGTCCGGCCGGCGGCGCGGGCGAGTATCTCCTGAAAGCCGGGGCCGTGAAAAATGTTGTCGCCCAGGATCAGGGCCACGTGGTCGCCGCCGATAAACTCGCGGCCGATGAGGAACGCCTGTGCCAACCCCTGCGGCTTGGGCTGCACGGCATATTGCACCTCGATGCCGACGTCGTGACCGTCGCCCAGCAGCCGTTGAAACGCGCCGACGTCGTGCGGGGTCGAAATGACCAGGATCTGGCGGATGCCGGCCAGCATCAACACCGAGAGCGGATAGTAGATCATCGGTTTGTCGTAAACCGGCAGCAGTTGCTTGCTGATGGCCAGGGTGACCGGGTGCAGGCGTGTGCCGGAACCGCCGGCCAGGATGATGCCTTTCGGGCATTGCAAGGTATTCATTTTTTTACGCGCTCGCGCGAAGGAGCCCTAGTCGTTGTCGTCGGTACGAACCGGTCGTAACGCGATTGACCCAGCGGCGGTTGGCCAGGTACCAGTCGATGGTCAATTGGAGTCCGGCGTCAAAATCCGTTAACGGCCGCCAGCCGAGATCGCGACGAATCTTGCCGGCGTTGATCGCGTAGCGCCGATCGTGCCCCGGTCGGTCTTTGACGTACGTCACGAGCGACGAGCAAGGCCGGTGTTCGAGGTGCGGCACTCGGCCGTCGACGGCGGCACAGATGGCCTCGACGATCGACAGGTTGGTCCGCTCGCAATTCCCCCCGACGTTGTAGACCGCGCCCGCCTGCGCCGCCGCCAGCACCCGGCGAATGGCCCGGCAATGGTCCTCGACGAACAGCCAGTCGCGCACCTGCTGCCCGTCGCCGTAGACGGGGAGCGGCTTGCCCTCGATGGCGTTGAGAATCATCAGGGGGATCAGTTTTTCCGGAAACTGGAACGGGCCGTAGTTGTTCGAGCAGTTGGTGACGAGCGTCGGCAAGCCGAACGTGTGGTGATAGGCGCGTACAAAATGGTCGAAGGCGGCCTTCGACGCGGAGTACGGCGAGTTGGGGGCGTAGGGGGTGGTTTCCTGGAACGACCCGCTCGGGCCCAACGATCCGTAGACTTCGTCGGTCGAGACTTGCAAAAAGCGAAACTCCCTCGCCGCGGCCTCGTCGAGCCCTTCCCAATATCGCCGCGCCGCCTCCAGGAGTCGAAAGCTGCCAAGAACGTTGGTCTCGACAAACGCGGTCGGCCCGTCGATGGAGCGATCGACGTGCGACTCGGCCGCGAAGTTGATCACCGCGCGCGGCCGGTGCTCGTCGAGAAGCCCGGCCACAAGCCGGCTGTCGCCGATATCGCCGCACACGAAAACGTGTCGGCGGTCGTGCATCACCGCGTCCAGGGAGTCGAGATTGCCGGCGTACGTCAGCTTGTCGAGATTGACGATCGCATCCTGCTCCTCGGCGAGCCATTGACGCACGAACGAACTGCCGATGAAGCCGGCGCCGCCCGTCACCAGGATAGTTTTCATCGCGTTCCCTCAAGTCCGACGCGCGAGTGCGTGCTAGCGGCCGCCGAGGCCGGGGTCGCCATGAGCGGCGCAATTATCGGAAAAACCCAGAGGCGAAGTTTAAACAAGTTTTGACCCTTCCGGCGGCTGGGGAAGCGCCGGACGCCGTCCCCAAATCCCGAAACGGATCGAACAGTCTACTGGAGATCGGCGCTCGCGTTAACAGCTTCCATGGACTTGGAGCCCGAGCGTTCGAATCTCGGCGGCGCCAGGCGTTTACTGTCAATGCTGGCACCGCTTGCGAGTGACGGTCCAATAAGCGTCGACTTGTCGCGTTACATCGAACGCCGCACGACGTTAAGATTCTCGCCGCCGCGTGACTTTGCGCCGGGGCGCCTTTTGCCCGGCGGACGATCATCCCCACCGGTTTCTGCAACCACCACACGCCTGCGGAGCCACATGGAAGCGATCGTTGTAACGACGAGCGGAACTGTGCATCGGTGCCGCCGATTGCGCACGGCCCGGCGCGCTTGCGAGGAGCTGGCCCAACGGGCGCCGCTGCGATTTTCGCTGCTGGCGGTACTCGTTCTGCTCGCGACTTCGGCCGCGGCGTTTCAGTTCAGTTACGACACGAACGATGACGTATTCATGACGATGATCGCCGCGGGCAAGGGATTTTGTCCGGTCCCGGACGAGCATTTGATCTTCACCAACGTCCTCATTGGCCGCGCGCTATCGCGGCTTTACACCGCGTGGCCGTACGTTCCGTGGTATGGCTGCTACCTGCTGTCGGTCCATTACGCGGCGCAGGTTGCGGTGCTGTATTGTGCGCTGACGATTCCGAGCCGCTGCCGGCCGGCGGCCGATTCGGCTCGCGGCGTGCGGCGGCGGCTGGCGCTGTACCTGGTCTATTTTGCCTTGGTCGAGCTGGCGTTTCTCAATAACCTGCAGTTCACGACGACCGCGTTTCTGGCGGCACAGGCGGGCATCTTTCTCGTGTTGCTGGCCGCGCTGCGCCTTGCGCGCCAGATGGGTTCCGCGGTGATATTGCCGCTTTGCGCGGCGGTGTTGTTGCTGGCTGCGGCGGCGCTCGTTCGGCTCGAAAGCCTCTGGATGGCGCTGCTCGTCGCGGTCCCGCTGGTGGTTTTCCTCGCGCCACGGCTCCCGCGGCGCGCACTCGTTTTCGGCGGATGCGCGGTTGCTTCCGCGACCCTGCTGATCGTGCTGGCAACCGCCTACGACCGCGCGTCGTACGAACACGATCCGCGCTGGAGCCGATTCCTCGATTACAACCGGCTGCGGGTTAAGTTCAATGATTATCGATGGACATCCTACACGCCCGAGACGGCGAAGGTGTTCTCGGCCGCCGGCTGGACCAAAAACGATCACGACATGATCGCCCACTGGTTCTTCGACGATGCCCGGCTGTACAGCGAAAAGCACCTGCGTTTCATCCTCGAGGCATACCCGTGGCAAACCGCGCGGTTGACGCCGCTTTACTATCGGGAGGTCTGCCGCAAGCTGCTGCAAGAGCGATCGGTCTGGTCGGTCCTCCTCGTGCTGCCGTTTTTTCTGGCGAGCATCGACCGCGGCGGAGGCGCGAGATGGGCCGTCCTCGGCTGCGCCATCATGGGCCTGGCGCTGGTCCTGATTCTCATTTTTTGTTTCAAGTTGCCGCCGCCGCGAACGTATTTTCCATTGTTGTCGTTTCCCCTGGCCGCGGCGCTTTTGTTTCCGGCCGGTTCCGCCGGCGCCAGCTCGCTTCGCGCCGAGCCGGAAATGGCCCAAAGCGCCCGATCGCCCCACGGGTCGAGCGATTGGCACGCGCGGCCGCCGTCGTCGAGGGTCGTCCTGATCCTGCTCGTCGTCGGCATCGTGATGGGCGTTTACCACCAGGGCCGGCGGAGCGTGCACGTATTCCGAAAACGGCGGGCGCTCGAAGCGTTTCTGGCCGACGCGCGGCCGGCCGATCACAAGCTGTACGTTTCGTGGGAAGCTGCGCTGCCCTTTGAGCTCATTTCTCCGCTGGATAACCTGGCAGCCTGGTCGGGCATGCCGCTTTTGAGCCTGGCCTGGATGCAGCAAACGCCGTGGCAGGAAGAGATCAAGCGGCGGTTCGGCATATCAAGTCTCGCCCAAGCGATGTCCGAGCGCGACGACATCGTGCTCGTCGCCACGCCGGTCCATCGCGCTTTGTTCGTGACGTTTGCGAAGGAACATTTTCAGACGGACATCGAGTTTGTGCCGGTCGCGAGCGTCGGCGAGAACATCGTGGCGGGGCGCTTCGAGCGGCGCACCGAGCCCGGCCAAACCGCCCGCCAGGGGGCCGGCGCCGCGCAACGTTGACGACGGCACGTTAAATGGCCGATTGACCGCTTCGCGGTCAGGCCGCGTGGCGTTGAGGCACCCTCGGCCGCTTCGCGTCGACATCGGCCGCTGAATTCGTAGGAACGAACACGTGCAGCGGCCCCGTCGAGTCGCGATCGACCGCCCGCGCGCGGTTTTCCGCGCCGCCGGCGGGCCAGATCGCGGTGCGCAGGTAATGACCGGCCATCTCGGCAAGACACGCCAGCCGCCGCAGCAGCGAGGCCCGCGCGCGCATGTTAATGCCGACGTACAGGGCAAGCTGGCGCAAGCTCGGCCGGCCGATGGTGCAAAACTCCCGATGGTGGAATTCGGCCAGGCGCCGAACGTTGTAGCAAAGCTTGCGCTCCAGGTGGCCGAACAGAGCGTTGATCGCCAGGCGGCGACGATAGGTGGCGAATCGATCCGCCGAACGGCCGCAAAAGTGGTTGTCGCCGTGCACGCGATAGCGCACCAGCGGCTGGGCGACGCAATACTTGCGCGCGCCGGCGAGCGAGGCTCCAAACACGAGGCAATCGTCGGCCCGCGTGCGCCAGTCGTCGGCAAACGGCAGCGGCAAGATTTTTTCGAGCACGTGACGCCGCATCGATAAGCACGACGTCGGCGCGCCGATCCACTCGCCGAGATAGGCCGTCAGGATCACCGAGTAGCCCAGGTCGCGGTCGTCGGCGAAAGGCAGGTGCACGCTGTCGCACCGGCCGAACTTGCGGTGCCCGCAAAACACAAAATCAACCGACGGATGGCGACGGTAAACGTCGAGCGTTTTTTCGAGGTAGCGCGGCTCGTAGACGTCATCCGCATCGAGGAAGAACACGACGTCGCCTCTCGAGCCGGCGAAACCTTCGTTGAAGCACGAAAGTTGGCCCCCGTTGGGTTTCGAGACGACGTGGATCGTCGGACTTTCGGCATACCGGCTCGCCAGCAAATCGACGGAACCGTCGGTCGAGCCGTCGTCAACGACAATGATCTCGTCGAACGGCAACGTCTGGCCCAAGGCACTGTCCACGGCCTGGCCGATGAAGTTGGCGTAGTTGTAATTGCTGACGAGGCACGTCGTGGTCATGGCTTCCCCCCGATCCGAAGAACGACGCAACCAGACACCCGCGACTCATCAGATGTATCGGCACAATCGCTACAAGCGGAATACTCGAAGCGCGAAGCGGCGCCAGCCGTCGAATTGCGTATGTCCGCAAAGGGCGCGCAATAGCGAATTCTGGCAAGATGACAAACGGCCGATAGCACCTGCCCGAGCGCCGGCAGCGAACCATTGGGGCGCCTCACTTCTCATGCCACGGCCGCAATCCTATCTTGTTGCCCTGTCGCTGCTTCGGTAAAAACCGGCATTGCACCCCGAGTGAGTGTCCCCTATACCTCCGACTTCCAAGCTTTCATCGCGCGCTTTGATTAAAAGGCCGTTTCAAAATGATATCCACGCACACGAAATCGAGCGCCGTGCCGGACCGCGACCCGGTTGTGGTATTGGCCGCCGACGACAACTTTGCCATGGGCCTGGCAGCGACGGTCCGTTCGGCGCTGGACAATCTGGCGGCAGATCGAAAACTCCGGCTGTTTGTGCTGGACGGCGGGCTCACAAGCGCCACCAAAGAGCGATTATTGCGATCGTGGCCCGAGGGGCGCTATGAAATGACGTGGATTCGGGTCGATGCGCAGGCCCTCGCCGGACTGCCGGTCTTTGGCCATATCAGCGTCGTCGCCTACTATCGCATTCTGATTCCACGGGTGCTGCCCAGCGAAGTCGAGCGCGTGATCTACCTCGATTCCGATCTGATCGTGCGAACGGACCTTGGGCGTCTTTGGGATTGTGCGCTCGGGGGGCGCTGGTGTCTGGCGGCCCAGGACTGTGCGGCCCCGTACTTGGACGCGTCGCAGGCGCTCGAAAACTTTCACCTCTGCGGCCGCCACTTGGGTTCGGCCCAGCCGGTTTCCAACTATCGCGAACTGGGACTAAGGCCCGAAGCGGCATACTTCAACTCCGGCGTCCTCGTGATTGACCTGGGCGCCTGGCGGGATGCCGACCTGCCACGGCAACTGCTCGCGTGCCTGGAGGAGCATCGGCAGCACGTCCGCTGGTGGGATCAATACGCGCTGAACGTCGTGCTTTCCGGCCGTTGGGGACCGCTCGACCTGCGCTGGAACCAAGGCTCGCACGTCTTTGTGTACCCGAGCTGGCGGCAAAGCCCCTTCGATCGCCAGACGTACGAACAGTTGCGCAGCGATCCTTACATCGTGCACTTCACGACGGGCTCGAAACCTTGGAGCCCGCCGTGCCGGCACCCGCTGCGGGGAGATTTCTTCGAGTACCTCGATCGCACGGCGTGGGCCGGCTGGCGTCCATCGCGCCTCAAGCGGCTGAAGGTAATGTTCGAGCTCCTCAAGTCCCAGGAACGGCGATTGCGACACGGGCGCAAGTGGCTTGGGGACCGGGCCCGCCAATGGTTCGAGCGGGGCAGCGAACAGTCAACCTCCGGTCGCTAGCTCAATTCCCGGATGGGACAAAGTCCACGTCGATCCAGTAGTTGCTCCCCTGAAAGCTGCTCGTGGGGAACCCACCCGAGCCGTATCCATAAACGCCGCCGTTGGCCGGGACCGTCAGCGGGCCGCTGGTGTACGGGGAGTTGAAGTAGGAACGGTTGACCGAATAGTGGCCGCTGTTGGTGTGGTACGACGCCACGTACGTGGTGCCGGCCGTCACGGCGACGGGACTGGCGAAATCGACCCGTTGCCAGCCGCTAGCCGTTTCGCCCGTAAAGGTGGCCGTGGCCAGTAGTTGACCGCTGGCGCTCCACAGGCTGCCCGTGTGCGTGCCGGTGTTGGCCGCGCTCTTGTAGAACCACAAACCGGTGATCGAACCATTGGTGTTGGCAGAGAACTTCATGCCCAGCTCGATCGAGTTGCCGTCACCGCTGTCAACAGTGCTCGGAGTCGTAGTCCGCGGCCACACGCTGGACGAGGACGAGGCCGCAGCGGCCGTGGTGAATGACGAGGTGACGTCGGAGACGAGCGCATTGCCGGCCAGGTCCTTCACTCCGGCCGAGCCGCCTTTGACGACGATGGTATACGTCGTCGAGTTGGCCAAGGCGGCACTCGGGGTCAACGTCGCGGTGTTCGTCGAGGAGTTGTAGGCGAGCGCCGACGGTATCACCGCGTTG
>JBBDNV010000198.1:0-4688 GCA_040877415.1 Pirellulales bacterium | reverse complement strand
AATAGTGGCCGGAGTTGGCGTGGTACGACGCCGTGTAGGTCGTGCCGGCCGTCACAGCGACCGGATTGGCGAAATTGACTTGCTGCCAGCCGCTGGCCGATTCGCCCGTGAAGTTGGCCGTGGCGAGCAATTGACCGCTCGCGCTCCATAGTTTGCCTGTGTGCGTGCCGGTGTTGGCCGCGCCCTTGTAGAACCACAGACCGGTGATGAAACCATTGGTGTTGGAGGAGAACTTCACGCCCAGCTCGATCGAGCTACTGTCGCCGCTGTCGGCGATGGCCGGAGTCACCGACTTCGCCCACAGGCTGGATGTAGTCGAAGCGGCGGCCGTGGTGAACGACGAGGTAGCGTCGGAGACGAGCGCATTGCCGGCCAGGTCTTTCACTCCGGCCGAGCCGCCCTTGACGACGATGGTATACGTCGTCGAGTTGGCCAAGGCGGCACTCGGGGTCAACGTCGCGGTGTTTGTCGAGGAGTTGTAAGCGACGGTCGAGGGAACCACCACGTTGCCGGCGTCACGCAAGAAGATCGTGCCGGTGTTGATCGTTGAGACATTCAGCGTCTCGCTGAACGTGACGGTTGGCGCGGCGCCCGCCGCGACGTTCGAAGCGCCATTGGCCGGATTGAACGAAGTCACCGTTGGCGCCGTGGTATCCGCGGCGGCAGCCGTCGTGAACGACGAGGTGACGTCGGAGACGAGCGCATTGCCGACCTGGTCTTTCACTCCGGCCGAACCGCCTTTGACGACGATGGTGTACGTCGTCGACGCGGCCAGGGCGCTCGTGGGGGTCAACGTCGCGGTGTTCGTCGATGAGTTGTACGCGACCGTCGAGGGGATGACCACGTTGCTGGCGTTACGCAGGAAGATCGTGCTGGTGTTGACCGTCGAGGCATTCAGCGTCTCGCTGAAGGTGACGGTCGGCGCGGCGCCCGTCGCCACGTTCGTAGCGCCGCTGACAGGATTGAACGCGGTGACCGTCGGCGCCTCGCCATCGGCCGGCGGAACCGTGCTGAGCACCACATCGACCCAGTAGTTGCTGCCTTGAAAGGAGTAGATGGGAAATCCGCCGTCGCCATAAAGGTAAACGCCATTGTGGCCGAAGGACCCCTCGGGCATGGCATGCAGCGGTCCGCTGTCGATGCCCCACTTTGTGAAGTAGGAGAGATTGACGGAATAGTTGCCGGCGTCGGTGTGGTAGGACGCCGTGTAGGTCGTGCCGGCCGTCACGGCGACCGGATTGGCGAAATTGACCTGCTGCCAGCCGCTGGATGATTCGCCCGTGAACGTGGCCGTGGCCAGCAATTGACCGCTGGCGGTCCACAGGCTGCCCGTGTGCGTGCCGGTGTTGGCCGCGCCTTTGTAGAATCGCACTCCGCTGACGGAGCCGTTTGTGCTCGCCATGAACCGGACACCGACTTCGACCGCCTCGCCGTCCCCGCTGTTGACCGTACTGGGCGTGCCGGCGTTGTTCCACAGCGAATACGGGCCGCTCGCCTGCGGATTGATAGTAATTCCCGGGCCGGGGCTGCCGATGTTCCCGCTGTCGTCGATAGCGCGGCTGCGAATGTTTACTTCGCCAGTCGAGCGCGGTGTCCAAGCCAACGTCCAGTTGGCGCGGCCGGTGGCGGGATGCCAGGTCAAGCCTCCGTCGACCGAAACTTCCACCGCCGCGACAACCCCGCCGCCGCCGTCCTGGGCGGTCCCGCTGATCGTCACCGAGCTGCCGCTTGGGAGATTGGCGCCATTGGCGGGCGAGGTGATCGTCGACGTGGGCGCAAGGGTGTCGGTCGACATCGACGCCGGAACAAGACCGGCCATAAGCGTCGTCGGCTGAGCGCCCATGTCGGCGAATAAATTCGCCATTGCCTGCTGCAACCGCGAGTCGGCGGTGCTGCTGTTGCCGTCGTGGTTGGCGTCCAGGCCCCACACGAATTGCTGCGAGCCGGCGCTAAACACCAAGGCGCCGCTGGCCGCGCGATACATGGTCAACGTGTGGGTGGACGTGCCCGGAGCGTACGTGCTGCCGTAATCCTGCAGATACGTGTTGGTGCTAAGCGTGCTGCTGGACAGTTGGATCAGACCCGCGGGACGAAATCCGTTGTCGATGTCCTCGTTCCACTCCTCGCCGATCACGCGGTCGCTGATGGTCGCCGTCTGGTTCCCCGACAGGTTGGCCACGCTCGTATTGCGCCAGAACCGCAGAGGGGCATTCGTCGCCGGCACGGTGATCGGGTGGCTCGAGCCGTCGGAGTTGACCATGAACAGGGTGCCGATCAATGCGTTTTCAGGAAGAGAACCGTCGGCCGGAGGGCTGAAACGCGGATCGCGCCACGTGCCGGTCCAGATGTCCGGGTTCACCGGATCAATGATCGCGTTGTCGTGAGTCGACTTGTAAGTGACCAGCGTTCGATCCGGAGTGGCCGAATCGAAGGAGCTCGACTCCCAGTACGTCTTCCAGAAAACGTCGTTGCCGCCGCCGAATATCACGCTGACGCCGGCATCGCGCGCCGCGATGACCGCGTTCCGCTCGGCCGCCGACCAGTACTCGTCGTGGCCGGTCGTTACGATGACCTCGTGGGTCATTAAGAGCGAGCTGCGCTCGACAAGATCCATCGAAGCGATGTAGCTGACGTCGTAGCCGTTTCGCTCCATGAACCGGACCATCGGGTGCTCGGTGCCGAAGTAGTAGCTCACGAGGTTATACGACCGAATGTCGTAGTTCATCGGCCGGTTGTAGCTCACCGCGTAGGCGCGGCCGTTGCTGGTACCCTCGTACAGCGAGTTGCCGCCCCAATTGTTGTACGCCTGCCACGTGGTGTCCGACGTCTTGTACACGACGTCGGACTGCCCGTCGTCGTCGCGAACGATGAAGATAATCTGGCTCGCTCCGTCAACGCCGTCGTCGCGAATCAGGTTGGCAAGATAAACCCCCGACGTGGCGTCGTCGGGAACGTTCCACTGCGCCGACACGCGCCAGTTGCCGGCGTCGATGAGGCCGGTATCCGAGTCTTCCACCGGGTTGGGCTGGTTCTGAGCCAGGCTGGCGTTCGGGTTGATCGTCGTGATATAGCGCGCCCCCAAGCCGCCGTAGTAGCCCGTGCGGTAGATGTCGATGTGATAGTCGTCGGCGTCGGTACTGACCTTGAACTCGACGGTCTCCCCCTGGTCGATGCTCATCCGCGTGGCATAGCCCTCGATGTTGCTCGACCCGAAGCCGACGTCCCACTCGTCGGGCGACGTGCCGGGCAAGGCGTTTTCGGCGCTGATCGATAGCGCGGCGAGGAGACGACGGTCTTCAAACGCTTCGAACAACAACGACCGGCTGAGATGATGTCCCAAGCGCGCGCGGGGAGCCGCGCGTCGGGGCCTGTTGGCCTTTGATTTGCGTAGCATGGGCAGATTTCTTAGAAAGGGCAGCGAGAGGCACGTGTCCTGACCGACTGCCTGGCGAGGAGGCGACACCAGAATGGGTCGTTAGCGTGGCGAGATGGCGACGAGACGGTTGGGCGAGTCGCCACGCGGCCCTCGAAGGTCGTCCGTACCTTTTAGGCAGGCCATTATGATAAAATGGATAAAATGAATAGTCAAGATCGTATGGATAATATAGATTAAATGAATAAAATGACTTGACCTGATTGTGCCGAAAATCCGGCAAAAATCGCCGTCACCCCGCTTTCGCGCTGCGAGGTGCGGACCCAATTGCCGACCAAGTCGGATTGCGGACGCCTGCGAAGCGGCGTCAGATGAGCACAGGTCGCTCAGCCGTGACGTGGCCGAGGCGGCAGGCGACTGGAGCCGGTGGCGCGCAGAAGGGGCGCCAATATGGGCGGCGGGGCGCGCTAGAGATTGCCGCACTTGTCAGCGGCGCGGGGCGAGGCGAGACGCTGGCCCGTTTAGCCGGGATTATTCATGGGCCAACACTAACCCGAAGCGCAAGCGAGGGCCGAGCATCGAGTTACCCTCGCTTGCGCGTCGGGTTAGTATGGCGCACTGTGCGCCAGGAAACTCCGGCCCATGAATAATCCGGGTTAGCCGTAACCGCGGCCGATGGCCTGGCGGACAATCCACAAGATGCCGCTGGCGGCATGAGCCCCCAGCAGCCACCACGGCAGCTTTGCTATGCGCGGGGCGGTTGGATTGCGGCCGATCGCGCTCATCGCGGCCGGGTTGTCGACCATGTCCATCGCGGTGACCAGAAACAGCACGAACAGGCTCAGGTGCGAGCCCCACGAAAAATTGAAGTCGATGTCCAAAACACCGTCGGTGCTGCGCACCTCGGCGAAGCAACCGGTCCAGACCAATGCCGAGAGCATGACTCCCCAGGCAAACACGAGCATGTCGCGGTTTTGAAGCGATCGCCGAAAAATCGCCAGATAAGACAGCGGAAACGCCAACGAGATCAGAAGCGAAAAGGGAATCGAGGTCGTATAAACGTGCCAGGCGGCCAGCGGCATCCAGGCGATGTGCTGCTCGGGACGCATCGCGCCAGGCCCGTCGAACGAGGCCGTCGCCTGCCAGTACAACAGCATCACGGTCGGAAGGAGCGCCGCCTGTGATAGCAGCCAGACTCGCGAGAAGCCGAACCGCCACCAGGCCAGCAACGCGTAGACCGGACCAAATGCCAGAAAATAATTCGGCTTGGCCAGCACGCTGAGCGCAGCCAGCAATCCGACGGCAACGAGATCCC
>JBBDNV010000197.1:0-49146 GCA_040877415.1 Pirellulales bacterium | reverse complement strand
CTCAACCACTACGCCAAGCGACGCGGTGTCGCATTTGAAGTTTGAATCCGCCCTTTTCCCCTTCCTTTTCCCCTTCCCCTTTCGCTTTCTGCCCGGCGGTCGGCTCGCGCCATTCTACGGCAGTGCGCGGATCGACCAAAACACGACCTCGTCTTTTAGTTCCCTCACTGATCCCTAGTCCCCGACCCCGCTCCAGGCCGGAGACTTGAGACGTGAGGCTTGAGGACGAAGATTCAAGAGTCCGAACCTCTCGCCTCCCGCCTCTAGTCTCGAGCCTCCAGCGAGGTGGCCGAAACTTCCCTTGCACGCCGCGCAAAACTCTGATTAAAGCTATGATGGGCTACTGTCGGCACACGCCAAAATTCTTCACATCGGGGGGTGCGTTGGAATTTCGCGCTTCGGAAGAATCTAAATCCAACGCCCGCCGTCACTTCCGGGCGGCTCGGGCATTCTTTCGCGCGCACGCTGTATAGCTATGAAAAACTCCCCGCCCATTTTCAGGCCGATTGGCCTGATTTTGAGAATCGGAATTAGGCCACTGGCTAGTGCCCGCGAGGCCGGAGGAAAAGAACGATTGGCCACAGTGGTACGCGAGGACACTGAGGACGAAAATCATTGACTGCAAAGACACTCTCTGCGCCCTCGGTGTGCTCTGTGGCTAATCTGCACGGATTGTCGGCGCCTACAGTGGCCAACAGAGGCCCGGAGGCGGGCTTCTCCCGCGAAATTTGCCCCGCGGCAAAGGCCCGTTTTGACAAGCGGCCGGTTCTGACCTAGATATCCTGTGGCTACTTGAGGCTCATCGGCACGGGTACGCCGCATCACACGTTCGGCCGGTCCAGGCCATTCACGGGAAATTCGATCACTCGGTCGCTCGCGACGAACGGATCGGGTGCGCTTTCGGAATACCAATCTGTCGCAGTTGACCGCCCGTTGTTGTGAGGGTCCCGCGGCGAGTGAAGTTTCCTATCAAGACGGATGACCTGATGAGCACAGTGGTCGGCTTTCCCCACCTGGAAACCACCCGCGAACCGAACGCGCCGGGCGACGAACTCGTGCGCCGGCAAGTCTGGGGCGTGTTGACCGCGATGTATCCCCAGGGAAGAGTCGTCGAGCGGCGCTTGGACCAGCGCTACCCCTATCCGCACTTCTTCTACTTGACGCCCGTGGCGGCAAACGGCATTTCGCCCGAGGGGGAATCAACCGTCGTCGTTGGAAAAACGCTTTCGGAGCGCGGGCTGGCATTCTTCTATCAACAGCCGCTGGCCCATCGCCGGATGATCGCTTCGCTCGAAACGTCGGAGCTGCGTTGGGCCGGCTTCCTGATCGACATCACCTGGTGCCGGTTCACGCAATACGGCTGGTACGACAGCGGCGGCCGATTCGTTCAAGCGGTGCCTTCGCCGATCGAGCGGCCCGTGCGGTGACGCGGGTCTGTGGAGGGCGCCCTTCTTAGCCGACGCTCTGGGAATCCGGCGGCGCGGGGGCTGCATCGAGCTCGACGTAGCGGGCAAAGTGCCGGCGCAAATCTTCGCGGCGCTCGTGGGTCCACCACGCCAGAAATTCCTGCCGGCTCAGCTCAAACCAACGCTGTTCGTGCTCGATGCCGACGTCGATCGCCTGATGGACCGCGCAGGAGTCGGTTTCTCCCCGCCACCCCGCCAGATACCGCTGCGCGGTGACGTGGTCGTTGACGGCGCCCAGCCGGTCCTGCAAGCTTTCCACGATCGTGTACAACTCCTGACGGAACTCGGCGTCGAAGGCGCCTCCGAAAATTTCCATGGCATAGCGGACTTGCTTGCTCTGGATGCGAAACGCGTGCAGCGCTTCGGCGTCGGCCATTTCGGCCCGGGCCGCCTGCAAAAAGGGGACGACGAGACGCCCCAAGGCCACGCGGGCCAGGCAGCCGAGCCGCTGGCCGCATCCCGCGGCGTCCTGGGTGCGAAGCCGTACCCGCTTGATGAATTTCGCCGCTCGACGCTCGAATCTGTTGCGCACCAATCTGTGGTAGGCGTCTTCGATCGGCCACTGCCCCTTGCGGCGCCGGCGCTTCACTTGCTCCAACAGGAGCGATGCCTGGCCCGAGGGCATTTCGTGCATGCGCTCGGTCCAGCGCATGCGCAGCACGTCCAAGTCGCGCGCTTCGCCGGCCGCCTTTCGAATCCGCTTCAGCTTTTTGCTCATCCAGCGGCCCCGGCGCCGCGGCAGCCAGTCGGCAAAGATTTCCATGGCCGCCGCCGTCCGCCGTGCAAAGACCCGCAACTGGTGCACGTCCTCCGTTTCGCTCGGCTGCTGGCGGACGGACAATTCAAGGTAATGCCACAGCCGTTCCAAGCGGGCCTCGAGCGCGCGCCGCGCAACATCCTCGACGGAATCGTCGGGCTGGCTTTCGATCCATTTGGTGTTGCGTCCCATGCCGTGCTGTCTTTTTCCTCAGACGGTCCAACCTCGCCGACGCGCCGTTTCGCGAAAACGCGCCGCCACGCCCACCTGGCATGGGCCCATCGCGCGCGCTCCACAGCGGCGCGAGGGCTCAAGAGGATGGATTGCAATAGTTGCCCGACCGTTTCAATGTTTATCTTGCTGAGGGCTTCGCGTCGGGAAATGCTGCCCGGCCCGACGGCGCTGGTCCAGCGCCGAACGGACCGCTCGAACTTCCAGTCTGGCCGCAATCCAATCGGCTTTTTTAAACTCCGTAGCGTGCCACGGCGCGCGTGGCCTGGAGATCGATCGACGTGGAACTCGAGCTCAATACCGGGCCGTCAGGCTAACAGCCGCCCCGGTTTCCATCAACGCATTCCACTCATTAGAGGGGTACGTGCCGCCGCCGTTCTATTCGTCGCCTGCCAGGGGGGCGAAAACGGTGCGGCCGCCGTCGACCGGCAGGCAAACGCCGGTCATGAACCGGTTTTCGAGCAAAAGCACGATCGCCGCGGCCAGTTCTCCCACCGTTCCTTCGCGCTTCGCAAGCGTCGCGTCAATAATCTGCCGGCGCTCCGCCGGCGACGTATCCAATGGCAAAAGCACCGGGCCCGGCAATACCGCGTTGACGCGCACCTGCGGATTGCGCGCCGCCAGTTCGACGGCAAAGGCTCGCGTCAGCGCGGGAATGCTCCCCTTGGCCGTGAAATAGGCGGCATGATCGCGGTACGGGCGCGCGATGGCCCAATCGCCGATGTTGACGATCGCTCCGCCCGTGGGCTGGCCGGCCATGATCAGTCCCGCCTCCTGGCAACAGATGAACGTGCCGAGCGTGTTGATTTCAAAATGTTCGCGCACGTCGGCGGCGGTGACCACTTCCAGCGGCTTGGCAGACCAGATGGCGGCGTTGTTGACCAGCGCATCGATTCTGCCGAAATGGTCGCGCACGCGAGTGACCATCTCGCGCGTGGCCGCCTCGTCGCGCAAGTCGGCTGCCAGCGCGATTGAATCGCCCCCGGCCGCGACCAATTCGCGCGCCGTGCGCTCGACGGCCGCCAGCGACGAGTTGGCGTGCAGGGCCAGGCGGTATCCTTGCGCGGCCAAGGCGCGCGCAATTCCGTTGCCGATGCGGCGGCCCGCGCCGGTCACTAGCGCCACGGGTCCCTCGGCGGTCGACTGCGATGATTCGGTTGGGTTCATGGCTCAAAGTGATGAAAGCGGGCGATGATGTTCCAGATTTCCTCGGGCGTCTCCGCGTAGCTCACGAGCTCGAGGTCCTCGTCGGCGATCGCTGCTTCGTCGGCCAGGAACTGAAAATCGATGACTCGCTCCCAATAGCTCCGGCTGTACATGATGATGGGGATTTCCTGCATGCGCCGGGTCTGGCGCAGCGTCAGCGCATCAAACAACTCGTCGAGCGTGCCGAACCCGCCGGGGAACACGACCAGCGCCCGGGCCCGCATCAGAAAGTGCATCTTGCGCAGCGCGAAATAGTGAAACTGAAAACACAACTCGGGCGTGATGTACGGATTCGGCGCCTGTTCGGTCGGCAGGATGATGTTCAGGCCGATTGACGTCGCGCCGGCGTCGTAGGCGCCGCGGTTGGCCGCTTCCATGATTCCCGACCCGCCGCCGGTTACGATGACGTACTTCTTTCCGCCGGTCGCGGGTCGCGACGAGGCGATTTCCGCAAACCGGCGTGCGGCGTCGTAATAGTCAGCCTTGGCCAGCAGCCGCTCGGCCTTGGCCAAATCGCGGGCCACACGCGCGTCGCCCGGCCCGGCGGCAAGTGCGGCCGCCAGCGATTGCCGGCGCTGTTCCAAGACCGGGCGATCGAGAATGCGAAGACTGCCAAAGACGACGATCGTCGAGTCGATGCCGCGGTCGGCAAGCGCCATTTCGGGCTTGAGCAGCTCGAGCTGCAGCCGCACGGGTCGCAATTCAGTGCGGGCCAGAAACGCCGTGTCCCGCTCCGCCAGCACGAAGCTCGGCGAATCGAGAATGGCCTTGAGGTCAGGATGTGATTCGCTCATGAAAGGACCTGCCTTCCGGGGGCAAAAAGTCGCGCACGCGCCTTGCGTCATCCGCCCTGATCCAGTTCGATGCTTTGACCCATCTTGGGCACAATCGCGTTCCAACCGCGCTCGCGGCGAAGTTCCTCGGCCAGCGACTCGGAGCTGGCCAGCTCCCCATGCGTGAGAAAAACCTGGCGCGGAGCGTCCAGCGGTTCGAGCCACCGTCGTAGCTCCGAGTGGCCCGCATGCGCGCTGAGCTGCGATATCTCCACGACCTTTGCCCGCACCGGCACGTCGCCGCCAAAAATCCGCAGCGACGGTGCTCCCTCTTCGAGCGCCCGGCCGCGCGTGCCGGCCGCCATGAAACCGCCCAGCACGACGGTGTTGCGCTCGTCGGGCAATCGCTGCCGCAGGTGGTGCAGAATCCGCCCCCCGGTCATCATCCCGGACGACGAAATGATCACGCCGGGGCCCTTCATCTTGTTCACCTGCTTCGACTCGTTGACGCTGCGCGTCACGCGCACCCGATCGAAGCTGAACTCAAAATCAGAGCGCACGGTAAGTCCCTCGGACAGATCGTGTTCCGAGGCGTAGTAATGATAGATGCTCATCCCGGCGGCCGCCATCGGGCTGTCGAGGACGATCGGGATTTCGGGAATCCGGCCCTGATCCATCAACACCTGCAACAGGTAGATGAGCTGCTGCGCGCGGCCAACGGCAAACGAAGCCATCAGCATCACCCCGCCCCGCCGGATCGCGTCGCCCGCCACCTCGCACAACCGATCGAGCACGTCCGTCGCGGGGTGTTCACGATTCCCGTAGGTGCTTTCGCAGATCAAATAGTCGCACTCGGGCGGGGGCTCGGGATCGTGATACAAGGGCGCCCCGTAGCGGCCGACGTCGCCCGAAAAAACGATCCGCAGCGGTCGCCCGGCGCCGCGCACTTCCACTTCAACCGTGCACGCGCCGAGCAAATGCCCCGCGTCGTGATAGCGCACCCAGATCGGCGCAACGGGCGAAATCCACTCGTCGCGATGCACGCTGCGAAACCGCGTCATCGCCCGCCGGGCGTCGCCGGCATCGTACAGCGGCAGCGCCGGTTTGTGCTTCGAATAGCCCTTGCGGTTGGCATACTCGGCTTCTTCCTCCTGGTTGTGGGCCGAGTCCAACAGCAACAGCTCGGCCAGCGATTCAGTGGCCGGCGTCGAATAAACCGGCCCGCGGAACCCGTCTTTGACGAGCCGCGGCAGATAGCCGACGTGATCGATGTGCGCGTGGGTGAGCACGACGGCGTCGACGCTCGACGGCCGAAACGGCAGCCGGTCCCAGTTGCGCAGCCGCAACTCCTTGAGGCCCTGAAACAGTCCGCAGTCGATGAGCACGCGGGCGCCGTCGGCCTCGAGCAGATACTTCGAGCCGGTCACCGTTTCGGCGGCGCCGTGAAATGTCAATCGCACCAAATGTGCTCTCCCGCTAAGCCCGGTCCGAGGATGCCGGCCCGCTGTGCGCCAGGCGACCCACGATCGACAAAACGGCCACCATCGCGCCGGCCGCCAAGAGCGTCATCCCCTGATCGCCGCGGACTACGGACGGCAGGCGGCCGAGAATCTCGCGACCCGCCGCTATCCAAATCAGCGTACCGAGGACAAGCGCAGCCGCCCAGCCGAATCGCGCGGCTGGCGGCCAGAATCGGCCGGCGATGCGCGTCGCCAGGAAACAGGCCGGCGAAAAAACCGCGATCGCAGCCATTGCCCCCAGGCCGAGAAAAACGCCTGCCAAGGCCAGTTCGGCCACGCGCGCCGTGCCGGCGCGAACCGCGTCATCAGCGGCCTTTTCCAGCAGCAGCGGCCAGGCCAACGCACCCAGCAGCAATGCCGCAGCCAGCATCCAGCCGCTGTCGTAGAGTCCGCGCCAGGCCGACTCGCTCGCTGATTGCACCGGACGCACGTCGGGGCAAACCGTCGACAGGACTACTCCGGCGACGAAAATCGCGATCAACAATCGCCGAGGAGCCCGCCCGCCGTCGAACTCCAGAAGCGCCGCACAAACGAGGGTGTACACAAGCATCAGCCGAAAGACCGCCAACAGCGGATCGAGCGCGAACGATTCGCCCCCTTCCGCCCCGGCAACGGGCCCGATCGCGGACCAGGCCACCAGCGCGCTCGAGGCGGCCACCGACATTTCGACGATCGGATAGCGCGGCGAAATCGCGGCCCGGCAATCGCGGCAGCGGCCGCCCAGCATGAGCCAACCGAAGATCGGCACGTTGTCGTACCAGCGAATCGGACGTCCACAGGCCGGACATCGCGAACCGGGCCGGCTCAAACTCATCCCCCGCGGCAGCCGGTAGGCCACGACGTTCAAAAAGCTGCCCATCGCGGCGCCCAACACGAACATCCAGCCGATCAGAAGCCAGACCCCCCCCGCCGTGAAAGCGACGATCATCTCGGAGGAGTCGAAAGGAAGGTTCATCGACAAACTCAAAGGATGCCTGCCAACGGCCCGCCGCTGGCGCCCAAAGCATCGACGCGGCGGGCAATTTCGGGATCTTCGACCAACGGCGGCGCGTGGTGCGGCTTGATGCGGGCGTCAATCACCAGCGAACCCCGGCAGCCCCAATGTTTTTGGCTCGTCAGCGCACCGACGCCGAAAACGTCCGCCGCCGGATTGCTGCGCGTGAACGCGACCCACAAGAAATTGTTCAACGTTCGCGCGGTAAACTCGGCGTCGTCGACGATCACGATCAGCGGAAACCGATTGATCGGATGGGACGGCGAAACGCCGCGGCAAAAGGCTTCGACCCGCTCGGCCGCGCCGGCCTCGTAGCGCGGCCCCTCGACGGCCAGCACGCCCGGCAGGCAAAGCCCCGCCGGGCCAAATCCCTCGGGCAATCGCAGCGATTCGATTTCCCTCGGCAGCTCCCTCCAGGGCGGGCCGACCGCGGCGATCACCAGTTTCGAGCCCTGATTGACCGCGTCGCCGGAATAGTCGAGCGTGTCGATCGTGGTGCGCGTCTGAAAGTGCAGGTCGCGCGTCCAGTCGACGCGCGCGAGCATGTGCCGAAAAAAGCCCTCGATGTCGTGCACGTCGAGCCGCTGGTCGTCCTCGCGCGCGGCAATCCACAGATATTTGGCCAGCGAAAGCTGCCCCTGACCCAGGATGGCGTTGGCCGTGGTGAGCAATTCCTGCGGGCGGCGAAGTTCGGCAAACGGCGTGTAGCGCTCGCTGCCGATGGCCAACAGCAAGGGATGCACTCCGGCGGCGTCCACGGCGTGCACGGCGTGCAACCCCCCAATCGTGCTGGGAATCGCCGGCCCGACCAGCTCGTGGATCAACTGCCCGAACATCGTGTCCTCCTGCGGCGGGCGCCCGACGATGGTAAACGGCCACACGGGGTTGGTCCGATGCCACACTTTCTCCACGCGGACCACCGGGTAGTCGTGCGCCAGACTGTAGTAGCCCAGGTGATCGCCGAACGGGCCTTCCGGCAATTTCCGCTCGCGCTCGACGGTGCCGGTGATGCAAAAATCGGCCTCGGCATAAATCGGCGGCCGGCCGTCGCGCGCGATCATCCGAACGCGATGCCGCCCCAATGCCCCGGCAAACGCCAGCTCCGAAAAGCCCTCGGGCAGCGGCATCACGGCGGCCACGTTCATGGCCGGTGACCCGCCGACGAAAATGCTGACCCGCAAATCCTGCCCGCGGCGGATGGCCGCGGCATGGTGCACTCCGATGCCGCGATGAATCTGATAGTGCAGCCCGACTTCCTTGTTGGGCGCATACTGTCCGCCCGAAATCTGCACGCGGTACATGCCCAGGTTCGAATGCGCGAGCCCCGGGCGCTCGACGTCTTCGGTATAAACCAAGGGCAGCGTGATGAACGCCCCGCCGTCGTCGGGCCACGCCTGCAATTGCGGCAATTCTCCGATGGTCGTCTCATGAGACAGGATCGGCCCGGATCGGACGCGTCGCGGCAGCATGTGCACGAGCGCCGGCAGCAGCCTTGCCTGCCGCCATGGACGGCGGGCCAGAATGCCCGGATCGGCCTTCAACTCCACCAGTCGCCGCACGGCCGCCAGCGAGTCGCGAAAGATGTAGCGCACCCGAGCCATCGTGCCGAACAGATTGCTGACCATGGGGAACGCGCAGCCCCGCACGCGGGCGTAATAAACCGCGGGGCCGCCGGCGCGGAAAACGCGGCGGTGAATCTCGGCGGCTTCCAGATGCGGATCGATTTCCTGTTCGATCCGCACCAGTTGCCCCGTGGATTCGAGATCATCCAGACAGGCGCGTAACGTGCGATAGCCCATTCTTCCCGCTAGCTTACGACAACCGCGGTGAAGCGTCCAAGGGGACAAAAGATGGTCAACGGGTACATCTTCCCTGTGAGTTCATCTTAATCGAGTTTTTTGGCAAGGTCGGCGTATCGATACAATAGATTGACCCCACCAGCCCGCGTGACATTTGCCACAAACGGCCGATCAATCTTGACGAGCATTCGTTTCATGTCGTGCATCGCGGCGAGGAACGCCTTGGCCATCTCTGAGCCAGTCATATTAGCTGATACCAAATTGAAGCAGGCCGTACTCGCACTGATGAGAGCTGCGATTTCGATCTGATTCGATTTGATCTGGCGGTCTTTGGTGAGCACTACCCATTCGTTCTTGCCCGCGTGTATCAGCCACTCGCGATCATCCACATCCTGATCGAAGTGATCGTGATGAACTCGGACGGCAAGACCGGCAGTGCGCAATGCCCCGGCGACGACAAAACGGCCGAGGCAGCGGTCTAAAAAGAATACCGGATCGCTAGGCTGCTTTGGCGGAGAGCTCGCATCGGATGGCTTCTTCGATTTCGAGCTCCTGGCAGCCATAGTCGCGCGCCAATTCGTCTACTGACTCGCCGGCCTCATAACGCTCGGAAATCACGGCCGTAGGCACAAAGATTCTGGCTAACACCGGTCGACCAAAAGCATAACGCGGATCAATGAAAACAGACCTCGGTCCAGGCTCGCTTGGTCGCGTGAATGGGTACAGTCGCGAAACGACGTCTTTCTCGAAGTCAAGTCGCTCGAGGTGGCCCATCAATTCCGGCATAACGATTTGCCCGAATCCAGTTGCGTCGATGAGTTTTCCAAGCTCCTCGACAAACAATGAAACGCCGTCGGTCTTGAACTTGTGCTGGAGGAGCGGGTGGCTCGTGCCAAAACGCGAGCCCACGTAGTCAAGTGCACTGCGAATGTGCGGCAACTGGATCCGCTCCTCCTTCCTTAAGCCGCGTAGAATGTGCGCTTCCGCAAGATTGAAAAATGAAAGCAATAGATGATCAGGGTCTGGCAGAAGGATGACTGGCTCAGCCCATTTTGGCCCGGCGTCCGTCGAATACTTCTTTCCCCGAATCCAATACCGCAGGGTTGTGACCGGCATGCGCAAATAATGCGCCGCCAAGTGGATGCCGTAGGCCGGCATGTCCCTCGGATCATCGAAGTGCCTGGCTATGTCGAATTTCAACTTAGCCATAGACCAGATAGCATGGGTTGAAGCGCGCAGTAATTCTAAAAGGCGCAATAAGTTGTGTCAACGCGCATAATCTACTTTGAGTCTCTGTGCCGACACTCACGTGGCCGATAGAATGCAAATTCTGTTTTGAATCACCACCTATTCTACACCAAAGGCTCGGCCCGTGCAGATTCTGCCAGTGACCTCCCCCGCGCTTGAGACCGCGGCCGATGCGATCGCCGTCGGCGTGTTTGAAGATGCTCCGCTGGCGGGCGCCGCCGCCGAAGTCGATGCGGCTCTGGGCGGCGTCATCGGGGGACTCGTCGAACGCCAGGAGTTTTCCGCACACGCTCACGACACGGCGCCGCTCTTGGTGCCCGTCGGCCGGGCCAAACAAGTCCTGCTGGTGGGACTCGGAAAACGCGCAAAGTTCAACAACGGCGCTGCGTTCCGTTCGTCGGCCGCCGCCGCCCGGGCGCTGGCGGCCAAAGCGCGGGAAAGCGTCGCGCTATTCTTGGATGACGGGTGGCCGGCCGATTGGACCGAAAACGGCATCTCGGGCGCCATCGTCGGATGCGTGGGACAAGATCACTACCGCGAGGAAAAGAAACGCCACCCGTTCGGCAAGCTGCTCTGGTCGAGCCGCAACGCCGAGGCCCTTTCGAACGGCCGCATCGTGGGCGAAAGCGTCAACCTCACGCGGCGTCTGGTCAATAGCCCGGCTGACGAAATCTATCCCGAAACCTTCGCGGCCCGTAGTGCCGAAATGGCCAAGGCCGCGGGCCTGGAGATCGAAATCTGGGACGAAACGCGGCTGGCGGCCGAGCGGTGCGGCGCGCTATTGGCCGTCGCCAAAGGCTCGAGCCGGCCAGCGCGGCTCGTCATTTTGCGCCACGGCGGCGGCTCGAAAAGCGGGCCCACCTTGGCCATCGTCGGTAAGGGCGTCACCTTCGACTCCGGTGGACTGTCGCTCAAGCCCACCGACAGCATGCTCACCATGAAATGCGACAAGGCCGGGGCCTGCACCATGCTGGGTGCCATGCACGCCATCGCCGCCCTCAAACTGCCCGTCAACGTGATCGGCATCGCCGGACTGGTCGAAAATATGACCGGGCCAGCGGCCATGAAGCTGGGCGACGTGCTGGTGGCCCGCAACGGACGCACGATCGAAGTGCACAACACCGACGCCGAAGGCCGGCTCGTGCTCGCCGACGCGCTGGCCGTCGCGGTCGACTTGGGCGCAACCAAGATCGTCGATCTGGCCACGCTCACCGGCGCGTGCGTCGTGGCCCTGGGCACGGAAGTGGCCGGCGTGATGACCAACGACGAGCTTTGGTGCGACGCCGTCGTGGCCGCGGCCAATAGCGTCGGCGAGCCGATCTGGCAGTTGCCCATGTACGCCGACGTGTACGACGAGCTGATCAAAAGCGAGGTGGCCGACATCAAGAACGTCGGCGACGGACGCTGGGGCGGAGCCATCACGGCGGCCAAGTTCCTGGAACAGTTCGTGGGCCAGACCCCCTGGGCCCACATCGACATTGCCGGCCCGGCGTTCCGCGACAAGCCGAAGCCCTGGTGCGACGCCGGCGCGAGCGGCCAGTTCGTGCGCACCCTGGTCGAACTGGCCCGCGCCTGGAAGTCGTGACCGTGCGCGGGCGCGTCGCCCTCGGCTGGCCTGCGGGCCACGCGCGAAAAACTCTTGTTGAAACGGCTTAGACGATCGCTTTACCTTGCAACCCGTAGCGATGTATCATTGAGTTGACAGGAGCTTAAACGATGTCCATTGACCCGACCGCTGATCTCACGCAATTCCAGCAGTTCATCGTCGATCATTTGCAAAAGGGGGATACACTCTCGCCGGAAGAAGCGCTCGATCTGTGGCGCTTGAGGCACCCGAACCCCGACGACTTCGACGACTCCGTACGCGCCCTTCGTGAGGCGTTGGCCGATCTCGATGCCGCAGAGCGCGGCGTCCCTCTTGATGAATTCGATCGCGAGTTCCGGCGCCGCCACGACTTGCCACCCGACTGATGAGCTACGCGGTTCACAATCCGTGGTCCCGGCCAACCCCCGGTTTCAGCCAACGAGATTGAAATCGAATCCTAAGGTTTCCAAAGCGCCCCGGAGGCACGCGCGCCGATCCAACTCCGCCCTCGGCCAAGGTTGTCAGCCAGGGCATGCGAGCGGATAATTGCCGCCACGTCGCCAGGTGGCAGCCCTCTCCCGGCCCTTCCCGATGGTTGATTGATGCCTCCCAGCGAGCACATTCCCCCCGCCGATCGATCGAGCGAAGCCGAGCGGCGCCGCGCCGAAATCGTGGCCCAGGATATTCAACTCCTGGGCAGTCTGGGCTATCGCCAGGAACTGCTGCGGCGGATGAGCGGGTTTTCGAATTTCGCCATCTCGCTGTCGATCATCTGCATCGTGGCCGGCGGCATCACGTCGTTTCCGCTGGGCCTTTCGAGCACCGGCGGCGCGGCGATCGGATTGGGCTGGCCCGTCTCCTGCCTGTTGTCGCTCTCGGTGGCGCTGGCCATGGCCCAAATCGCTTCGGCGTTTCCCACCGCCGGCGGACTCTATCACTGGGCCGCCATTCTCGGCGGGCGCGGCTGGGGTTGGCTCACCGCCTGGTTCAATCTGGTCGGCTTGATCACGGCGCTGGCGGCCATCAACGTCGGCGCCTATCAGTTTGGCGTGCGGGCACTGTCCGGCGCATTCGACCTGGGCGTCGAGCGGTTCGATCCCTCGACACAATTCACGGCCCAACTGATCGGCGTGGCGGCGATCACCGGCGCGCAGGCGGTTTTCAACCACCTGGGCATTCGCATCACCGCCGCGCTGGTCGACTTTAGCGGCTTTTGGATTCTGCTGGTCGCCGCGGCGCTGACGGTCTCGATGCTGGCATTTGCCGCGAGCATGGACTTCTCGCGGCTGTTCACCTTTACGAACTACAGCGGCACGGCCGGCGGCGATCTGTGGCCGCAAACGCCGAACGTGACGTGGCTCTTCCTGCTGGGTTTCATGTTGCCGGCCTACACGGTCACCGGCTTCGACGCTTCGGCCCATACGTCCGAGGAAACCATCGGCGCCGCCCATCATGTGCCCCGCGGCATCGTCCGCTCGGTGGCCGTATCGGGCGTGTTCGGTTGGCTGATGCTGGTCGCCGTGGTGCTGGCGATTCCCGACATGAACGCAGCCGCCGCGCAGGGTTACAACTCGTTCCACTGGACCGTCGAAACCGTGTTGCCGCTCGGTTTGTGGCGATTGCTGGCGGTGGGCATTGTGATCGCCCAGTTCTTCTGCGGCCTGGCGACGGTCACTTCCGCTTCGCGGATGGCATACGCCTTTGCCCGCGACGGCGGATTGCCTCTCGCCGAACGCATGCGGCACGTCAGCCGCCGCTACCGCACTCCGGCCGTGGCCATCTGGACCGTGTCGGCATTGTCGGTGGCGTTTGTCGTGCACGCGGGCGCGTATTCGACCATGACCGGCGCGTGCACGATGTTCCTCTATATTTCGTACGTCATCCCCACGGTGTTGGGACTGTTCGCCTATGGCCGCAGCTGGACGCGCATGGGACCCTGGAGCATCGGCAAGACGGCGTTTCGCGTCACGGGAGTGCTTTCGGTGCTGGGCTGCGGACTGATTCTGCTGGTGGGCGTGCAGCCGCCGAACCAGCAGAATCTGTGGACCGTGCCCGGCGCGTTGATGCTCTCGGCCGTGGTGTGGTACGCCTACGAGCGGAAACATTTTCGCGGTCCGCCGCCGGGTATTTTAGATCGCGCGCTGCCCGCCGGGACACACGCATCCGAAGCAGCGCCGCCGGAAGTCCCGAGCGAGCCGCCGGCATGAAGGCGCGCAAATCGCCCTATCGGCGCACTGTTGCGGCCCGCGATTCCTCCTATAATGGGCTTTTCGGCATCGTTGCAAAACCACGATCGGCGAGCCTGATATGACTCGCATCGCAGTTCTGGCGGCCGTTCTAAGCGCCCTCTTTCCCGTGGCCCGGCCGCGCGCCGATGAGACGGCAGCCACGCTGGCTCCGCCGGTCGATCCGGCGGCGCGCCAGTTTTGGGCGTTTAAGCCGCTCGTGCCACCCAGCCTGCCGCCGGTTCGAAACACCGAGCAAGCCCGCAGCGGTGTCGACGCTTTCATCCTCGACGGCCTCGAACAGGCAAACCTGCGGCTTTCGCCCACAGCCGACCGGCCCACGCTGTTGCGGCGGGTCTATTTCGACCTGGTCGGTTTGCCGCCCGCTCCGGACGAGATCGACGCGTTTCTGTCCGACGAGCGCCCCGACGCCTACGAGCGCGTGGTCGAGAGGCTGTTGGCTTCGCCTCAATTCGGTGAGCGCTGGGGCCGCCATTGGCTCGACGCCGCCGGCTACAGCGACATCACGGGCGGCGACAACGACGCGGGCATCGTCAAGCTCAGCGAAGGCAAGTGGAAATACCGCGACTACGTGGTCCGCGCGTACAACGAGGACATGCCGTACGATCGGTTCCTGCTCGAACAACTGGCCGGCGACGAGCTGGTCGACTGGCGCGCCGCCGCGACGTTTACGCCCGAGACCAAGGAATTGCTCGTGGCCACCGGATTCTTGCGCAACGCGGCCGACGACACCGACGAGAAAGAGCTCACGACGCCCGATATCCTGCACGGCGTTTTGCAGCGGACAGGCGAAGTGGTGGCCAACAACCTGCTGGGCTTGACGATGGGCTGCGCCAAGTGTCACGACCACAAGTATGAACCGATCGCGCAGCGCGACTACTACCGGTTCCTGGCCGCCTTCACGCCGATCTACAACCCAACCTCCTGGGTGCCGCCCAAAAGCCGGGCCCTGGCCGATATCTCGCCCGCGGAAAAAGCGGCCGCCGAAAAGCACAATTCCGAGCTGGACGCCAAAATCGGCGGGCTCCGCCAGCAACAGGCCGAAATCAAAGGCGTGGGTCGCCAAGCAGTCCTGGCGAAAAAACTGGCGACGCTGCCCGAGCAGATTCGCGCCGACGTGAAACAATCCATCGAAACGCCCCCCGACAAGCGCAGCGAGGTGCAAAAGTACCTGGCCGACAAATTCAAGGCCGTTCTCGACGTTTCCGAGGGCGAAATCGCCGCCCAGCTCAGCCAGCCGCAAAAAAATCAAGTCGCCGACCTCGAGCGGCAAATCGCCGCCGCCGAACCGACGCGCCGCCGCTGGGGCACGATTCAGGCCGCCTACGAAACCGGCCCGCCGCCCTCCACCTATCTGCTCGTGCGCGGCAATCATGAAACGCCCGGCGCGGAAGTCCAGCCCGGCTACTTCGCCGTGCTCTCGTCGCGCGAATCGGAGACAAACGCGAAACCGCCAGGCGGCACGCCGGGCTCGCCGCAACCGGCCGGACAAACCAGCGGCCGGCGCTTGGCCCTGGCACGCTGGCTGACCGATTGGAGCTCGCCGGCCGGCGCGTTGGCGGCACGCGTGCGCGTCAATCGGATCTGGCAACATTTGTTCGGCAAAGGCATCGTCGAAACGACCGAAAACCTCGGCGTCTCCGGCGCCGTTGCGAGTCATCCCGAGCTGCTCGATTGGCTGGCGTGCCGCTTCGTGGCCGACGGCCGGAAAATCAAGCCGCTCGTGAAGCTGCTCGTAACATCCGCCGTCTACCGGCAAGCCTCAACCCCGACGACGGCCGACGCATCGAAAGTCGATCCTGCCAATCGGCTGCTGGGGCGGATGCCGCTCAGGCGCCTCGAGGCCGAAATCGTGCGCGACGCCCTATTGGCCGCCGGCGGCGGGCTCGATCCCGCGCTCGGCGGACCGTCGCTGCCGCTGGAGGTTCGACCCGACGGCATGATCGTGCTGCAAGCAGAAAACAAGCCGGGCACGACGAACCGATCGCGCCGCAGCCTGTACGTGCTGGCCCGCCGACACTATCACTTGTCTCTCTTGGGCGTGTTCGATCAACCGACGATGTCGACCAATTGCCCCAACCGGCAGCAGTCGGCCGTCGTGTCGCAATCGCTCACGCTGCTCAACGACGCACTGGTCATCGATGCTGCTGAAAAGTTCGCCGCTCGCGTGATCGATTCGCCCGGCGCCGGCGACTCGGCGGGACAGATCAGCCTGGCGTTTCGCATGGCCCTGGGCCGCGAGCCAAGCGCCAAGGAAATGGCCTGGAGCCAGGAATTGCTGTCGCAACAATCCGCGGAGCTGGCCGGTTCCGAAGTGCCGGGCGAGAAGGCGCCTGAAAAGCCGCTCGCGCACTTGTGCCACATGCTTTTGAGCTCGAACGAGTTTTTGTACGTCCCTTGATTTCGCGCTTTCGAATCCGATGTTAGATCCACGCGACAACCCCTTGACAATGACCCGCCGCCAGTTGTTGGCCGCGTCGGGCATGGGATTTGGCACGCTGGCCCTGAGCCTTTTGTTGGAGCAGGAGGGACTGCTGGCCGAAGCAGCGGCGCCGCGCGCCGGCGGCGCGGATCTGCGCGCCAAGCCCGGCCATTTCGCGGCACCGGCGAAAAGCGTGATCATGCTCATGCAAAACGGCGGGCCGAGCCAGATGGAGCTGTTCGATCCCAAGCCCGAGCTCAAACGCCGCGCCGGCGAAGTCTATAGCACCAAGGTCGAAACGTTTCAGACCGGCAGCGAGGCGAACAAGCTCTTGGCCTGCCCGTTCAAGTTCCATCGCCGCGGCGAGTGCGGCATGGAGCTTTCCGAGGTGATCCCGCACATCGGTTCGGTGGCCGACGACGTCTGTCTGGTGCGCTCGATGTACAGCGCGCACAACAACCACACCGAGGCGCTGGTGATGATGAACACGGGAAAAGTTTTTCCCGGGCGCCCGGCCTTAGGTTCGTGGATCAGTTACGCGCTGGGCACGCTCAACCAGAATCTGCCGGCTTATATCGTGCTGCGCGATCCCGAGGGTTACAACACGAGCGGCACGCTGTTGTGGCAGAACGGCTGGATCCCCGCCCTGTACCGCGGCACGGAAGTGAGCACCAAGGGCGCGCCGGTGCTGAATCTGCAGCCGTCGGCGCCGATCAGCCCCAAGGCGCAGCGCCACAACCTGGACTACCTGGCCCGGCTCAACGAGGAGCATCGCGGCCGTTATCCGGACGAATCGGAGCTGGATGCCCGAATTCGCAACTATGAGCTGGCCGCGCGCATGCAATTGGCCGCCGGCGACCTGCTCGATCTTTCGGACGAGAGCGATCGAACGAAGAAACTCTACGGCCTGGACAACCCCGAGACCGCCGGCTACGGCACGCGCCTCTTGATGGCCCGCCGGCTGGTGGAAAACGGGGTGCGCTTCGTGCAGGTCCTGCCGCCGGTCAAGCCGCAGTTCCAGCCGTGGGACGCGCACTCCAACGTGAAAACCGAAAACGAAGCCATCTGTGCCAAGACCGATCTGCCCTCGGCCGCGCTCGTCAAAGACTTGAAGGCCCGCGGCATGCTCGATTCGACGATCGTGCTGTGGACCGGCGAGTTCGGCCGGCTGCCCGTTTCGCAAAACGGCAGCGGCCGCGACCACAACCGCAACGCCTTCAGCCTGCTGTTGGCCGGCGGCGGATTTAAGACCGCGCACGTTCACGGAGCCACCGACGACGTCGGCTACAAGTCGGTCGAAGGGCGCGTGAGCGTCAACGACCTGCACGCCACGATCCTCCATCAACTGGGCCTGGACCATGACCGATTGACCTACCGCCACCACGGCCGCGACGAAACGCTCACCGACAGCGTCGTGACCGACGCCCGCGTCGTCGGCGAGTTGCTCGTCAAACCGCCCGGCGACGCTTGACCAACCGTTGCAGGACTACCAGTAGAGAATCCGCGATGCCGAACGATCCGCCCGGACCGAAAGACTTGCTGCTCGGATTGAACCTGGCGCGGCGGTTTCGAGAGATCGAGCCCGAGCCCTTAATCTCCATCCGGCCCAAAGGCGGATTGCGCGTTTCGCTCAGCGGCCGGGCCGAGCCGGCCTACGCGCGCCAAAGCGTGAACCCGTGAACGACGAGCCCGGCGAACTGTCCCGCGCCGCAAGCCCGCCGCCCGTTGCCCCGACGGGCCGCCGGCGTCTCGGATCGATCGTTCGCCTGGCGCTTGTCGGGGTTGTTGGTTACTTGCTGGTTCTGTTGTTGATGCTGGCCATGGAAAACTCGCTCATCTATTTTCCGTCGATCTATCCCGACGGGTATTGGAATCCGCCGGGCCTGAAATTCGAGGACGCGTGGTTCGACGCGCCCGACGGCACGAAGCTGCATGGCTGGTACGTGCCCCACGAGAATCCGCGGGCCGTAGTCTTGTTTGCCCACGGCAATGCCGGCAATCTGAGCCACCGCGCCGATCTGCTCAAGTCGCTGCACAAGCTGGGCGTGGTGGTGATGATTTTCGACTACCGCGGCTACGGCCGTAGCGGCGGCTCTCCCACGGAAGCCGGCATTCTGGCCGATGCCCGCGCGGCGCGGCGCTGGTTGGCCGAGCGGGCCGGCGTGAAGGAATCCGACATCGTGCTGATGGGCGAATCGCTGGGCGGCGGAGTGATGGTCGACCTGGCCGCCAAGGACGGCGCGCGGGCGCTGGTGCTGGAAAACACCTTCACTTCGCTCGCCGACGTGGCGTCGTATCACTATCCCTGGCTGCCGGTGAAGCTGTTGATGCGCACCCGGCTCGATTCGGCCGCCAAGATCGCCGATTATCACGGCCCGCTCCTGAAAGCGCACGGCGAGGCCGACACGATCATCCCGTTCGAAATCGGCCAACGCCTGTATCGCGCAGCCAATGAGCCGAAGCAACTCGTGGTCATCGCCGACGGCGATCACAACGACCCGCGCTCGCCGGAATTTTTCGCGGCCCTCGATCGCTTCTTGGCACGGTTGGAATGACCAACAATCCAAGCTTCATGGACACCAACCGCGAGCCTGTTGGGGGCCGCGACCGGCCGTTGGCACGGGGGTTGCATCGGCATTAACATGAAGGGGCGCGCACGAGCGCCACGGTTTGTGATTGTCAAACGCGAGTTTTGCCTATGAAACGCATCGCCATTTTGACCGCCGGCGGAGACACGCCGGCCTTGAATGCCACCATTTACGGCGCCGTCGTTCGGGCCAATCAACTCAAGATCGAAGTCTTTGGGCTGATGAACGGCTTCAGCAGCCTGTTCAATCCGCGCGTGCCGCACGTCCACCTGAATCCGCTGTTCTCGGCGATTCCCGAGCTCGACCCGACCAAGGGGGGCACGATTCTCGGCGGCTCGCGCGATTACGTCGATCCGAATGACAAGGATTTGCTCAAGCGGATGCTGGCCGACCTCGACCGCCTGGGCATCGAAGGCCTGCTCTGCGTCGGCGGCGACGGCACGCTCAACGGACTGCAGCCGTTTTGCCCGCACATTCCGACCGTGCTGTGCCCCAAAACGATCGACAACGACCTGGGATTGAACTACGCCAGCGAAGTCGACGAATGCGTTCGCGAGCCGTGCGACGAGCCGCCCGGCTATCGCTACCGGCGCCTCTCGTCGCGCGTGGAAATGGACCTGGCGCAAATGATCAACTACGTCACGCCGGGATACGCCACCAGCGTGTTCGTTTCCGCCAGCGGCGTCGACCGCGTGCGCACCACGGCCGAAAGTCATCGCCGCATCGCCATCGTGGAGGTGATGGGGCGCAATTCCGGTTTCATCGCCCTGGGCGCGGCCTACGGACAGCCGGACATCGTGCTGTTGCCCGAGCATCCCGTCGACATGGAGCTGCTGGTCGGGCGCGTGAAGGAGATTTACGACGTCCAGAAGAACGTGGTGATCGTGTGCGGCGAGGGAATCGTCGATTCAGAGGGGCTGCCGCTGGGTGCCGCGCGCCGCAGCACCGATCCGGCGGGCAACATCGCGCTCAGCGGGGCCTCGGAATCGCTGCGCGAACGATTGATGGAAGCGATCGGCGACGATTACTTCCGCGATTCGCGCCGCGGACAGACCGCCGGAGAAGCCATTTTCACCCGCAAAATCGGTCACACCCAGCGGGGCGGACGACCGCTGGCCTTCGACCGCTTTTACGCCGCCGAGCTCGGCGCCATGGGAGTCGATATGCTCCACGAGGGACAAAACGACGCCGTGGCGATCCTGCAGTATAACGATAGGTCGGGGTTCCACGTCGACAGCATCGACGGGCACGCGCTGCGCGACCGCTGGGGGTACATCCATCCGCGGTTCGTTCATCCCTCGTTCTACGACGCCGAGCAGATGTGGCCGTCGCGGCTGGGAATCGAATACCTGTTGCCGATCTTTACCGACGCCATCGGCGCCGACGACATGGAGCACACGCGCCAGACGCTGTTCGACTCCGGCAATCTCTTTCGCCGGTATCATTCGGTCAACACCGATATCAACAAGCGCATCTGCTACCTCGACGACGCCTGAGGGGGGGCCTCGGCCAAAGCTGTCGTTCGGCGCAGCAGGAAACCCCGACTTGAGCGGGCCGAAGTTTCGGACCCGCTCAAGCCGTTTGGGGCGTCTCTCCGGCTTAGGCGGAAGCCAGAGATCCTGCGAGAAAAACGTGCCGCCGAGCCAGCGTGCCGCCGCAACCGCCGCCAAAGCGGCAAGCTGGCGCAAATAGCTGCCACTTTGACGGCGGGCGGGCTCGCTTCACTGGGTCTTCCGTTCCACACTTGCGGCGCTCGCGGTCCCTGCGAGCGTGGCAACCCTGTGAAGCAATCACTATGCCAAGCCGCAATCGGCGCGGCCGTGGATTCTTCTCCGCTTGCCGCCTAGCGCTTTGCACGCTCGCGGTTTACAGAAAATATCTCGCTTCGGCGCGACAATTTCGCGCCGCCGCACAAATCGCTCCAGTGCCTACAGTGCGGGCAGGACCTGTTCAGCAATCGCGCACCCGCGAGGGAAACAATTGTGACGGTGCGTATCTGAACGCGGCCTGTGCGGCCATTGGGCGTGCCGATTGAGATCGAGCGCGCGGAACTTATTCAGCTTCGCGCATCGAAACCCCGACTTGAGCGGGCCGAATGATCGACCCGCTCAAGCCAATTGGGGCGTCCTTCTGGCTAAGCGGAAAGCCAGACCTTTCTTGCGATTCCCCCGATGCGGCCCAGCGCGAGCGGCAGGGCCGGGGAATCTCCGCGGCGATCTCCGCTCGATGGATCCCTTTCGTTACGCACGTTCGCACCCATGCTACGCGATCAACCTCTCATGCGTCCCCGGTATGGCCGCGAATCACGAAATCGGGATATCCCAAGCATCCCATTTCGGGACCATCAAGACCCTCCAACTCCGTTTCCTTGGATACGCGGATAGGAGTTATCAGGTTGCTGACCTTGAACCAGGCGTAGGCCATCGCGAAGCCGAACGCGCACAGCACGGCGGCGTCCAACACTTGAGCCCAGAGTTGCGAGGCGTCTCCATAAAATAGACCCCGCACCCCGTCGGCGCCGTATTCTTTAACCATCTCGTCCCTTACCACGCCGTTCCATCCGGCGCCGTACGCGCCGTTGGCAAACAGCCCCACCGAAATCACGCCCCAGATTCCATTCACGCCGTGCACCGAGATGGCGCCGACGACGTCGTCAATCCCCACGCGATCCCAGAAGAAAACGCTTTCCACGACCAGCACTCCGGCGACCGCGCCGATCACGGCCGCGGCCCAGCTATCCACAAAGGCGCAGGGGGCCGTGATCGCCACCAGTCCGGCGAGCATTCCGTTGCACATCATCGAAGTGTCGGGCTTCAAGCCACGAGCCATCATGTAGAACATGCACCCTAGCGCGCCGGTGACGCTGGCCAGCATCGTGTTGACCACGATAAACGAGATGCGCAAGTCGGTGCCGGACAGACTCGACCCGGGGTTGAAACCAAACCAGCCGAAAGCCAGGATGAACGTGCCCAGCACCACCATCGGAATGTTATGTCCAGGAAACGCGTGAGACTTCCCGGCCACGTACTTTCCAATTCGCGGCCCCACGCAAAGACCGCCGGCCAGCGCGATCAGCCCGCCCATGCCGTGCACGACGCCCGAGCCGGCGAAGTCGACAGCCCCGTGCCCCAACCCCCAGTTCTTGCCGGCTTGAGCCAACCATCCGCCGCCCCACACCCAGTTGGCGTAAATGCAGTAAGGCAGCGCCACCCACAGGCCGTATAAGCAGAAGTTTTTCCAGGACCATCGTTCGGCCATCGTGCCGGTGGGAATCGTGGCGGTTGTATCCATGAACACCATCATGAAAAAGAACAATGCCATCACGCTCACGTCTGCGACGCCGCCGAGGAAGAATCCTTTTGTCCCCAACAGCCCATACGTAAAGACACCCGGCGCGCTCGGATCGCCCCCGATCCCCAGGCCCTCGTTCAATATCGCCAGGCCCGGACCCAACGAGGAATACCAGCCCGGCGGAACGAGCCCGTTGAACCAGTTCCCCCAGCCAAACGCAAAGCCGTAGGCCCAAAACGCGAAACAGCCCAGCGGGTAGATCATGAAGTTCATGGCCATCGTGTGCGAAGCATTTTTCGCACGGCCCAAGCCGGTCTCCACCAAGGCAAAACCAGCCTGCATGAACATCACCAGAAAGCCCGCCACCAGCGTCCACACCATATTGATCGAGTACAGGTTGTGGACGACCCGGTCGTATAATCCGGACGGGGTTTGCGCGCTGGGATCTCCGTCGCCCGGAGGGGCCGCTGGCGTCGCCCAATAGCCGGCATTCGCGCCCGTGGGATCGGGCCAGAGCGGCTTCTCGGGATCAGGGCTCGCGCCGGTGAAATAGGGCGGCAGCGCCGGCGCGGGCGCTGCCCCTTCAGCCGGCGCGGCCGCTACTGGGGCCGCGGCCGCCGGCGGCGGGCTGGCCTCTTCCTTTTTTTCTTCTTGAGCTACGACGGCACTGCCCGCGCACAGCATGAGCGCCAAACCAACAAAGACGAGTGCGGGCTCTTTCCAACAAGTTATTGCATGTCTGGCCACAGCATCTCTCCGCTATTAAAAGGACGCCCGCTCTCAAGGCGCGCACACCGAGCGCATCGAGAACGGAATCGGGGACTCGCGTTCACCGAATTGTGAGCGCCTCACATCTTACGCAACCGACATGCCAAATACGGAACAACTGGCTTTGCCCTCCGGCGTCGCACCGCGCGCAAGGGTTTTCAAGCAGAATCGGCTGAGGATAGGCTGTAATCGGTAACGCCGGCTTCGACGGTTGCCTGATTGTTGTGCAGCGACTGAACAGTCGCTGCGCACATCCGCATTCCCTGCCTGCCGTCGGTCAGCGCGGCACCGGATCGTGCTCGTCTTCGATTTCGCCCACGATTTCTTCGACGATGTCTTCCAGCGTGATCAGCCCCAGCGTCTTGCCCGACGCGTCGCGAACGACCGCCATGGGACGCCGCTGGCCGCGAAATTGACGCAGCACTTCTGAAATCGGACGGTCCGGATCGACGAAAATCGGCGGATACATGGCGTCGTCCAACACGACCATGCCCCGCAGGCTGAACAGGTGAAACAAGTCTTTCGTGTTGACGATGCCCACGATGTTGTTCACGTCGCCGTCGTAGACGGGCATCCGGGTGTGGGCGCCGGCGCGGACCTGGTGCAGGATGCGCTGTTCGGGCATGTGCAGCTCGAGCGCGGCCATTTTCTCCAGGGGCACCAGGCAGTCGCGCACGCGTTTTGCCGGCAGGCGAAAGACGTTGCGCACGTATTCGGCCTGATCGCGGGGCAGCACGCCCGCCCGACGGGTCTCCTCGATGATCAGCGCCAACTCCTCCACGGAGTGGACCATCTCGCGCCCGCTGATCGGCTTGAAGCCCAACAGCCGGACAACGCCATTTCCGGCCCCGTTCATCAGCGCGATCGCCGGCCGCATGACGACCGAAAACCACAACAGCGGCTGCGCGACCCAAAGGCTCACCACGTCGGGCCGCTGCAAGGCGATCGCCTTGGGGGCCAGTTCGCCGAGAATGACGTGCAGGAACGTGATCACACAGAACGCGATGACCGTGGCCACGCTGTGCGCCGCGATCCAGGATCCGCTTTCGGGCAGAAACGAAAAGACCGGCACCAGCAGCCGCGCCACCAACGGTTCGCCAATCCAGCCCAGCGCCAGGCTGGCCAGGGTGATTCCCAATTGCGTGGCGGCGATCGCGTCGTCGAGGTGTTCGATCGCGTGCCGCACCGCGGCCGCGCCCACGCGGCGATGGTTGACCATCTCATCCACCCGCGTGCGCCGCACGGCGACCAGCGCGAATTCCGCCGCCACAAAAAATGCGTTCAACAGGACCAACAGCGGCACGGCCAACATGCCCAGCACGCTCTCGATCAGCTCCGTGTTCACTGCCTCAAAGTCCCTCCGTGGTTGTCGACGAGCTGCACACCTTAGATTTTGTAGCAGGCAAAGCAAATTCCGGCTACCGTCTGAAACGGGGAGCACGGGCGGAACTCACGTCGGGAAAACCCCGTGAGCCCATCGCGGCCGGGGTCGGCGGGGAAAAATGGTTGGCTCGTACGACCCCTTCGAATGCCCCACCCGACGAGCACCCAGACCCAAAAAGAGACCCAAAACACGCTTGTGGCTCAGCTTTTTGCCGGATCGATCGGCCTACTTTTGGTCCTGTGTCGTGAGGGGGAACGAATCGGTGCGGAACGGCGAGGCCGGCAGATCGTCCCGGTTCCACAAATTGCCTTCCGGGTAGGGCAGCCAGGCGTAACGGACCGCGAGGGGTTTTTGCACCTGGTCGCTCGAAACCACGACCGTGTCGCCTTCGATCTCGGCGTTGGCTGGGTGAAATTTCTGGTCTTCGCCGGCGACGGTAAAGCCCAAAAGCGAATCGGCCTTGGCCACCAGGCCCGAGCCCAAGTGCTTGAATCGCAAGCGGACTTTGTTGTCCAACACGCTCATGCTGTCGTAGATGGGACCGGAGAATTCGATGTTTTCGCCGTACGCCACGCCGCGCGCGGCCAACGCCAGCCGGGCGCCAACCGGTTCCTTGCGTCGCGGATGAATGTCTTGCTCGTCGCCCACGTCGATCGTCACGACCAGCGCCGAGCGAGGCACGTTCTGGCTGACGTGCAACTGCGAGTCGCGAATTTCCGCCCAGCGGCTGTCCGGGGATTTGCTCTGCTCCTTGTCGTAGGGCGCGATTTGCACGATCAGGAATGGAAAATCGCCCTGGCCGAACGTGTTGCGCCAGTCCGCGATCATCGCCGGCAGCAGCTTGCGATAGTGAAAGGCCCGCGGAGCGTTCGATTCGCCCTGGTACCAGATCGCGCCCTGAATCGCGTAGGGCGCAAGCGGGGCGATCATCGCATTGTAAAGCCTGCTCGATCCTTCCGCCGGCGTAAACGTGCCTTTCAAATCGGGGTTTGACTCGAGCGCTTTCTGGCTGGTCCACTCCTCGGCCGCCGTCCCGCCGACGTTGGACGAAATGAGCCCCACCGGCACGCCGAGATGCTTTTGCAAGTCGCGGCCGAAAAAGTAGCCCACCGCCGAAAACTCGCCCGTGGTTTGCGGTCCGGCGATCTCCCACCTCGAGTCCACGATCGACTTCGGCGTGTCGGACCGATGGCGCGGCACGGTAAGCAGTCGCAGCTTGTCGTTGGCCGAATCGGTGATCGCCTCGCTGCCGCCGTCGGAATTCTTCAGTTGCCACTGCATGTTCGACTGACCGCCGCAAAGCCAGACTTCGCCCACCAGGATATTCTTCAACTCGATCTTGTCGTCGCCTTGCCCGATCGTCATTACGTGCGGCCCGCCGGCGGGCATCTGTCCCAACTCGACTTTCCACTTGCCGTCTTTGGGCACCGCTTCGGCTTCCTGGTTGGCGATGCGGACGGTGATCTTTTCCGTCTTGTCGGTGGTGCCCCAAACCGGCACTTTGACCTTTTGCTGCAAGACCCCGTTATCGGAAAACAGTCCGTTGGGTCGGACGGCGCCTTGCGCCGCGTCCGTCAAGAACAATCCGACAGCCAGGCCCATGACGAGCCGAAGACGATTTTGTGCGTTCATGTCCAGAAATCTCCTCATGATCTCGATTTCCGCTTGACCCCTCGAGTGCCGCCGCGGCCTGCGCCGCCGGCCTCGATGCACGACAATCCTACAGCGCCGCCGGTCGCCTTGCACGCGTCGGTCGTCGAAATTCGAGCTGCCCCGCGCGGCCCGAGCCGCGCCCGTGGCCGAAGGACCCCAGCGGGGTCCCTTGTATCTGCAAGATCACGGCAATCCGGTCCGCTACCACAATGCGCGGTGCTCGTCGAGGCGCATCTGGCAGCGATCCGCGCGTCTCCGATAGAATAGAGCCGTCCAGTGCGCCGAGCCCCCTTGCGCCCGTAGCTCAAATGGATAGAGCAGCGGACTTCTAATCCGCAGGTTGCAGGTTCGATTCCTGCCGGGCGTAATCGAGTCTCGGGTGTGATAAAATGGCTGCATGGCCAATTGACTGAATGATGATGGAGGCGAACGAAGACCATGGCGACGACCGAACAACAACTTGAAAGCTTCATGCGGTTCGTGCGACATCGCGTCGGCACTGGGGATGCCGAGGCTAGCCTGGACGAACTGTTTGACCTCTGGCGGCACGAGAATCCGTCCGGCGAGTTGTACGCCCAGAACGTTGCGGCCATCGCCGCGTCGATTGAGGATTTCAAGCGAGGCGAAAGGGGCACGGTCGCCGGCGAGCATTCCGCACAACTCCGCCGAGAGTTCGGCCTGGCCGACAAATGACGTTCACCGTCCGTGAGCTTCCCGGGGCCAAATGGGACAAACGCCACATCTTTGAGTGGCTCTTCGAGCGTTCACCGCAGGGTGCCGCGGCGTGGCTCGATGCCTACGATCAGATGGTCGAGCGACTGACGACGGCGGCCGAATCCTATCCTGCGGCGCATGAGAACCAGGACCTCGAACTAGAGGTCAAGCAGGTCCTGTTCAAGACCAAGCGCGGCCGAATCTATCGCGCCGTGTTTCATGTCGACGGCGCAGACGTCTTCATTCTCCGCGTGCGTGGCCCCGGCCAAGCGCCGATCACCAAGGATGATCTCGCCTCTTAGTGGCGCGCGGCCGCAGTACGCATTTGCGCTCGCGCGTATCGCGCAACCGTCGGAAAACTCGCGACTTTTCGCAATGGCTTGCAAACGCGCTAACTCCGTCTAAAATCGCGCTGAAACCCGAAGAAAACGGGCCGTTTTGGGCCTCGGCCGGGAGTGCCTTCTAATCCGCAGGTTGCAGGTTCGATTCCTGCCGGGCGTATTCTCGTCGGCTGCGGACGATTCGAGACGGGACCTGTCGATTGCCGTGTCTCAACCCAAGCGCCAGGCCATAGCCGGTCCGCTCACACGCGCGCGCTTGCGCTTTCCAATTCGGCACCAAAAGAATCCGAGTGAACGGCACAGTCCACTCGCGGCTGATCAACAGGGTCCACAGGTCGCGCCCCACAAACGACATTTTTTCGAATATTTTCTAGAAACTAATTGACGTTGCCGCAGCGTCTGGTTCCAATGTGACTAGCATGGTGGGCATTCCCTTCAGGCGGGACACGTACCGCGATCGTTCTAGCCGTGTCTTTCAGCAGCATTCTTCTATTCGCCATCCTTCCATTCCGATGGCAGGCCCAACCCCCTTGGTAGGAGCGTCCTATGAACGGCAAGTCTCTGTTTGGCCGATTAGCTGATTCCAGGACGGCACTGCGCACGGCCGAGCGCCAAGAGTACTTCCGCCCCAATCTCGAGCTTCTTGAAGAGCGCAAGTTGCTGGTCGCGACCGTCTACTACAACGATGACTGGATCAACGATACGAATCCGAGCGTAGCCCCGGTTGCCGGGGACATCGTGAGCCACCCCACCGACTTCGGCGGCGCCGCCGCGGGCGGCCTGGAATACGGCTTCGAAGCGTTCGGCAAGGAGGCCGCGACCGGCATGGGCTCTCTTCCGAATATTCAAGACGCCCTCGACGCCGGTTCTACCGACAACAACGCCACCGTGAATATTGGCGCAGGCACCCACATCCAGTCTGACATCATCATCCAGCGCCCCATAAGCCTTGTTGGTGAGGATACAATTGGCGTTTCGAACACGGTGATCATTCCGGAAGTGGCGTCGGCCAACACCGACGGCGATTTCCCGGTCGGCACGCATTCGGGCATCATCATTCAAATGAGTGCTGCGAACCTCGTCTTCAGCGGCAGCGACGGCGTGAGCATTTCTGCCCTCACTTTGGACGGCGGTCTCGGCGCCTTTAGCGACAACGACTACCAACATGGTGTTACGACCCTGTACACGCCGCCCGGCGGCGCCACGGTGCGCAACGGCACGCTCGCCGCCGCGCAGTGGGGTTTCGCCGGCGACGCCGGCACCAACGAGACCAACCCGAATCTCAACATCGACGGCGTCACGGTCAGGAACACCCGCCAGACCGGCATCACCGTCTCGCCGCTTATCAACCAGACGTACGATACCGGGCCCGACGAACCGCTGGCCCTGAACATCTTCAATTCGACCGTCGAGAACGTGGGCCCGGCAGGGACGAAGGACGCCACGCGCATCGGCATCCTGATGCAGAACATCAACGACAACCAGGATGCCACGGGCGGGAACATGGTTAGCAATACGGTTTCCAACGTCGGCGTCGGCATCAAGATGGGATATTTCGGCACGCTCGACTTCGGCAATCAGAACGCCGCCAACAACGGGGCGTACGCGGTGATCTCAGAGGTGGACGATGCCGACGTCTACGCCTACTGGATCCAGGCGGCACGCGAAGCAGCCAACCTCGGACTGCTCGCCACAGGCGGCGCGGACGGCACGGGATTCTTCCTGGACAACTCTCGCCTCGATGGTGGCACCGGCTTCGTTTCCACCGGCTACAAAATCGGCGTTCACGTTCAGGATAGCTCGTTTGCGGCTGACATCACCCCATACCTTGCCGTGGCCGATTTGACGGGGCCCGGCATCGGCGTAGCCGGCTCGGTGGGCATCCTGGTCGACAACAACGCACCCTATGAAACGATTCTCGAAGTTGAGTCCGTCGTGACCGTCACGGGATTCCAAACCGGGATCAAAGTCGAGCAAGTCGTCGCTCATGCCGATCCCAACATCCTGCAGTTGGACCGGCCCATTCTCACCGGCAACGCCACGGAACTCTACGTGGGCAACAATAGCCGCGTCGTGGGCAACTACGACCTGAATACGGACATCACCATCGCGGGCACCGGGATCATCGATCCGCGGGCCACCAACGCTTACAACTTCGACGGCGACGGTCCGGACTTCTACGTCAATTCGACCCAGCCCGCTCCGCCGAACACGACCACGCCCGTTGCGTCTCCCGACAAGGCTGACACGATCGCCGCAACCAACATCACGTTGGGTTCCGGCACCACGTACTCGGCCCTGCTCACCGGAGAGTCGGGAGCGGAAACGGACATGTGGACCTTTGACGACCCGGCTATATATCCAGGCGTGCTGGTGCCGCCGTTGAATTGGGACCACACGCTGACCGATCCGCAAACTCCCTACGGGGCATTGACCGATTGGTCGGGCCAGGTGGTGCAGGACGGCATCACCGACGCGTTGGTCCTGGGCGGTACGGCCACCAATGGTCACGGGCTCAGCTTCCTGTACGGCGGCGATTTCACCCAGACCGGGCCGATTTACGTCGTCGTTCCCACCGATCTTACCGGCCGGACGCACATGAATCTCGAGCTCAAGCTCGACGCTACGAGCGCGGCCAAGCTCATCCTGTTTGGCCTGGTCGACAGCCGAGGAAATACCGAATCGTGGACGATCCCCACAAGCATGCTGAATCCCATCACCTACACGACGGTGAGAATCAACATGCTCGCGCCGTCGCTCGAGTTGACCGAGCATACCGAGAACTACGGCAGCGGTGACCAGGTCGACGTCGGCATCAACCTCGCTGAAATCTCCGGCTACGTTTTCGGCGGCGACCAGGGACTTGGCACCAACCCGTTTAACCAGGATATCCCGCTCGGTTTCAGCGTTGACAACTATTCGCACACCAGCCAGATGAACTCCCAGTTGGAGGTCTCCCAGTCGATCGACCTGGGCGGCGCCACGCTGGCGGTCGAGCTGCGCAGCGGTTACGTGCCGGCGGTCGGCACGCAGTTTAAGATCGTCAACAATACCGGCGGCGGCGGGATTACCGGCATCTTCGCCGGGCTGCCCGAGGGGACGACCTTCTTAGTTCCTCCCGTTACCGGCGTACCGTTCCAGATCACTTATGTGGGCGGAACCATTTCGCCGGACAACGACGGCGGCAACGACGTCGTGATTGAGCGGGTGGCATTCACCGCGAGCGTCACCGGCCGGCACCTCTTCTACAACAATTCCAAGTACGATGGCCTCACGCCCGGCATCGCCCCGCCCACCGGCGGCGCCAACAACGACGACGTCGACGCCATCGACACCAGCAAGAGTGCCTATTTGCCGGGTGCCGGTTCCTCCATCAACCCGGTCAGCATGTCCTCCTACAACCGGGGCATCAACGGCGTCTTTGTCGACATAACCGGCACGCACGGACCGCTCAGCCTCGCTGATTTCCAGTTCGCGATGAGTGGCAAGCAGCCTGGGATCAACAATACGCCCAGCACCTGGGTGGCGGCCCCGGCGCCAACCGGCTTCACGGTGCTGACCGGCGTGCCGGCGGCGGGAACCGATCGGGTCGAGTTTATCTGGGACGATACGGTCCCGGCGAACGTCATCTCCAACCGGTATCTGGAAGTGACCGTCGAGGGGAACGACGCCGGCGGCGGGTCGAACCTGAACACTGGCCTGGCCGCCTCCAGCTATTTCTACTACGGCAGCCGCATCGGCAGTGATTTCGTCGGCGAGGCCAACCCCGCGGGAACCTACATCACCAACGCGGCAGATGAAATCGGCGCCCGGACTCATCCGGGCTTCCTCCAGCCGGTTACGAACGTCTGGGATTACAACAAGGACAGCATCATCAACGCCGCCGATCAGATCATTGCCCGCGGCAACGGCGGCTTCCAGATCAAGATCAACATCACCGGTCCACCGCCGCCGGCGCCCGCGGCTTTCGGCGACGATGGCAGCGGCTCGGCCGTCGCCTCGGCGCTGGCCGCGCCGAGCTCGGCGACCGTGGAGGCTCCGACGTGGATTTCGACCCGGCTGGCTGGCGCGGAGCCAAGCGGCCATTCGACCGCCAGGATCGTGTTGCCAGCGAGCGTCGCGGATAACCCACGCGAGCGGTCCATCCTGGCCGCGGCTGACAAGATTGGCGAGCCATCGGGAATGGATGACGAACTTCTGGATTCCATTTTGGCCGATTTAAGTTCGGCGTGAGCCACTCCGCCGACGACGGCGAACGAGCGCGGCGTCAATGTAATTCTGAGGGGTGCCACGGGTGGCTTGCCCACCCGTGCTGCCCAGGATTTCTCCTTGATCCGTCGAATCGACAGCGCTTTTCGCAAACCGTCGACCGCTGCCGGAAAATGACCTACCCTGCCAGCAGCGCGTGAAGAACCGATTGCCTGCCACCGGCGTTGCTCGCCCCGCACATCGTGTTTTCGCAAGGATGGTTTCGTCTCGTTCTCGCGCTCCTCGGCTGCCCTCCTTTGGGCGCCAAAGGCGAACCGTCTGCGATTATCGGCGACATTCCGCGACGAAACGCAACCTACACTAGGATAGAGGGTTCGGCATTCGTTGTCTTCCTCCACAGCGAGCGCCAACCCCCGCTCGTGTCTCAGCCATTCCTCGCCGTGGAGCGTTTATCATGTCGACCACAACCGATCAAGATATTCGAGAGAGCTTGCTGGCGGAGTTGCTATCCGACGAGACCTTCCGCCCCGCGGAACCGCGATCCTTGGACGAGGCAGGCCTGCCCGTTTCGCTGATTGAATCGCTCGTTTGCAAGTACCTCTCGCTCGTCGGCACGACCAGCGGCCGGGCGATCTCCGATCATTTGTGCCTGCCGTTCGGCATCCTGGAAAACGTCTACAACGATCTGCGGACGCGACAAGTGATCGTACACACGGGCTCGGCCCCGCTGAGCGATTACAACTACTCGCTGACCGAGCAAGGCCGCGCCCGCGCGCAGACTTACCGGGAAGCCTGCGCCTACGTGGGTCCGGCCCCCGTGCCTTTGCCGGATTACGTGCTGAGCGTCGAAGCCCAGACGATCCGGGCCGAAGCTCCGAAACGATCGCAACTGGCCGAAGCGTTTTCCGATATTCTGGTCGATGCTCATTTGTTCGAAACCCTGGGACCGGCGATTAATTCGGGCGCCGGGCTGTTTCTCTACGGCTGCCCCGGCAACGGCAAATCGACGTTGGCCAAACGAATCACGATGTGTTTCGGACAACAAATCTGGCTGCCGCAAACGCTCATCGAAGACGGGCAGCTCATCAAGCTGTACGACACCGCCTATCACGACGTGATCGAAAGCCGCGAGGACAGCATCCTGCGGTCGGCCAACTACGACCGCCGCTGGGTCAAGGTCCGGCGTCCGACGGTGGTCGTCGGCGGCGAGTTGACGATGGACAGCCTGGAAGTTCGGCACGATCCGCGGTGCAACGTCAGCGAAGCCCCGCTGCAGATGAAGAGCAACTGCGGCTGCCTGCTGATCGACGACTTCGGCCGCCAGCGAATCGAGCCGGCCGAGCTGCTCAACCGCTGGATCGTACCGCTGGAAAACCGGCAGGACTTTTTGACTCTTTCAACAGGGAAAAAATTTCAGGTTCCCTTCGAGCAACTGATTATTTTTTCCACGAACCTCGAGCCGAGCGACCTGGTCGACGAAGCCTTCTTGCGCCGGATTCCGTACAAGATCGAGATCGGCAATCCCAGCGAGGATGAGTTTCGCCGGCTTTTCGAGCTGTATTGCAACACGTTCGGCTGCCAGTTTCGGCCCGAAGTGGTCGAAAAGCTGCTCGAAAAGCACTACCGCGGCAAGCGGCCGCTCAGGCGCTGCCATCCGCGCGACCTGCTCAACCAGATTCGCAATTATTGCGCGTACAACGACGCTTCGATGGAAATGCGCCCGGACTATTTCGACCGCGTCGTCGAAAGCTACTTCACGGTGGTGATCAACAAGTGAGCCGCTGGCCCCGGCCGTTGGAGCGCCGGTCCGAGCGGGCAATCCGCGTCGCAAGCGGAGTTTTGGAACCGTCCCGATTCCGGGGTCACACCGCCGGCTCGCATTCCGGCAACGACACGTCGGGCACGAACAGATACGCGGTGGTGTCGTCGTATTGGGAATCGGCGGCCAGGCTGTCGCCTTCCACCGGACGCGACAGCATCACCAGGCTGTCGCAAGCGACGAAACCGACCGGTCTGCCGTCGTCGACGACGACGACCAGCGACGCGGCGTTGCCGGTGAAGTAGGAGATCAACGACGCCAGGCTTTCGCGCTGGTCGAACGTTTGAACTTCGGTCGTCATCGTCTCGATGAGCGTTGGCTGGGGATCGTCGGTGTTGGCGGCGTCGGCGAAGTCTGCCCGTTGGCAAACCCCCAGCAGTTTTCCCTTGGCGTCGACAACCCCAATGGCGTCGAGCCGCGTCCGGTCGAGCAGATCGATCGCCTCGGCCGTCGTCTGGTTGTGCTCGAGGTATACGGTGCAGGGAGTCATCACGTCGCGCACCATGGTCTGCTGGAACAGCTTGTCGATCTCCAGCGAATCGGCGGCTTGGGCGTCCAGACCCGACCAGGCGACGACGCAGTTTCGCCCCAGGTTCTTGGCGGCCTTTAGCGCCCGCGCGGCCCGCTCGATGAGCCCTTCGGCCCTTTCGCCCGCTTCGCAGCCGGCCACGCCGAGGCTGATCGTGAATTTGACCGTCGTTTCGCCGAGCGTGAAGACCTCGGCGGCCACCGCTTCGCGGGCTTTTTCCGCCCACTGGACCGCGGCGGCTTCATCGGCGCCGGGCAGCATCACGCAGAACCGGTCGGCACCCAGGCATCCGAGAACTTCGGATCCCACGCGCAGCCCATTCAACTCCTGGGCCACCGCCTGCGAAAGCGTATCGGCTGCCGAAGCGCCGTACACGCGGCCCGCGCGCGCGAAAAAATCAATGTCGAGCACGGCGCACGCCACGCGTGGCGCCGCTCCGGCGTGTTCGGTCAATTGCCTGCGCAAATGGGCGGTAAAGGCCGATCGGCTAAGCAGGCCGGTGCGCGGATCGATGCGCCCCTGTTGGCCGACCCGGCGATCGTATTCGAGCACGCGCGCCGCCACTCGCAACCGCGACAAAAGCTCGCCATAGGAAATCGGCTTTACCAGAAAGTCGTCGATGCCCGCTTCCAGCGCGTCCTGCAATTGGCTTTCGTCCGGCTCGTCAACCAGCAAGAACTTGAACCCGGCGACCTCGCTGGGGCGCTGCGACAATTGCCGGCACAGCTCCCAATCGGCCGCGGCCCCCAGTTCGGCATCCAAAAGCACGATCTGCGGACAGCCCGCGGCGGCAGCCGCCAGCGCCGTCTTCCGATCGGCGGCTTGCAAGAGCTGGTAGCCGACCAACTCGAAGAACCCCGACAACTCGCGCTGCAGCGCCCGATCTTCAGTTACGACCAGAATTTTCAACGTTTTTGAGCCGGTGCCGTTGTACATCGATAGGGTTCCTGAAGGGGGTGAAATCGCCGGAGCGAACACGGCGCGCGGGCCGGCAACCAGGATTCGGGCGATTTTGGCGGTCGGGCCGCGCACCCGACCCTGTGGACAACTTAGCTCACAACCGGCCGGGATGCGGAATTGAGCTATGTTTTCATTGCAGATCGTTAATTTTTGGCGACGCGCGTCGACGGGCAATTTATCGGTCCACGCGCCGCGAGTTCCCCCAAAAACGGATATTCAAAAACATCATGCGCACCCAGGTCATGAAAGAAAGCGCGGTTTCGGCCGCGTGGCTGGAACACGATCCGCCGGGCGGTCCCACGCAGAAAACGCCCGTCCCATCGTTTCCATTTGCAATCGGACGCAACGATACCGCCGATTTGCACATCGATTCCAGCCAGGTGTCGCGCGAGCACGCGGTCATCACGCGGCAGGGCCGAAAGTTTCGCGTCCGCGATCTGGGGAGCACCAACGGCACTTTCTTGAACGGTGAGCAGATCGACGAGGCCATGCTCTGCGACGGCGACCTGTTGGTGATTGCCGACGTGGAGTTCACTTTCTTGTGCGGCACGGACGGTCCTCGCCGCCAGACCGCCACCCAGCTCCTTTCGCCCTCCCAACGCCACGGCTCGGCGGAAGACGCGGTTTGGGAGACGATCCTGTCGGTGCGCCGAATCCACGAGATTGTCACGCACGCCTGTCTGCGCACGGTGTATCAACCGATCGTGCAACTCGCCGATGGCCAGACTTTCGGCTACGAGGCTTTCGCTTCCAACGGTGCCAATGTCGCACAGGCCCGCTGCGAGGAGCTGGTTCCCGCGGTCGAATGCCGCGCCGCCGGCCGACTGCGACAACTGTTTCGCCGGCTGGCCGTCGAAGGGGCGGCCGACTTGCCGCCGCGCGGACGGCTCCTGTTGGCCGTCACGGCAGCCGAGATCGCCGAGCCCTCGCTGATCAGCCACCTGTGCCAACTGCGCAATATCGTGGGCAACAGCCGGCAACTCGTCGTCGAGATTCCCGACAACGCCGTCCGCAGCACCACCGATTTTCGCGCCCTGTTGGCCTGCCTCCGCGACTTTCAGATCCAGGTGGCCTACGACGGCTTTGCCTCGGGAAAGGCCCGGGTCACCGAACACAAAGAGGTCGCGCCCGATTTCCTGAAACTTGCTCCCTCGATGTTCAAAAGCATCCGCCAGGGTGCCGACCGGCAGCGGCAAGTCAAATTGATCGTGCGCGCCGGCCAGGACATCCATTCGAGCGTGATCGCCACGGGCATCGACACCAGCGCCGACCTGGAGGTCTGCCGCGAACTGGGATGCACGCTGGCCCAAGGCAACCTGCTGGGACAACCGCAAACGGCCGCTTCGCTCCAAAAAGCCGGCTCGCACGCGCCGCTTTGCGCGGCGTCACGATAGGCCATCCATGCTCCATCCGCTGAAAACGAACGAGCCGGTTCCCGGATACATTGTCAAGGAACGTATCGGCGTCGGGGGTTACGGTGAGGTTTGGAGCGCCAGCGCTCCGGGCGGATTGACCAAGGCCATCAAGTTCGTCTACGGTTACTTTGACGACGCCCGCGCGGCCCGCGAGCTGAGAGCTCTCGACCGGATCAAGCAGGTACGCCATCCCTTCCTGTTGTCGCTCGAGCGATTCGAGATCGTTGACGGACAGCTCATCATCGTCACCGAGCTGGCCGACATGAGCCTCAAGGATCGATTCGAGCAGGCCAAACAGTCCGGTTCCCAAGGCATCCCCCGCGACGAGCTGATCGACTATCTGCGCGACGCGGCGGACGCTCTCGACTACATGAGCGAGAACTTCTCGCTTCAGCATCTGGACGTCAAACCGGAAAACCTGCTGTTGGTCGGCGGGCGCGTGAAAGTGGCCGACTTCGGACTGGTCAAGAACCTGCACGACGTCACCGCCTCGATGATGGGCGGTTTGACGCCGATTTACGCGGCGCCCGAGGTATTCGACGACCGGCCCACGAGCTACAGCGATCAATACAGCCTGGCCATCGTCTACCAGGAGTTGCTCACCGGGCACCTGCCGTTTCCCGGGCGGACGCCGGCGCAACTGGCTTCGCAGCATCTTCATGCCTGTCCGCGATTGGCGACATTGCCCGCCGCCGACCAGTTGGTCATTTCGCAAGCGCTGTGCAAAAACCCCATCGAACGGTTTCCGAATTGCCGATCGCTGATTGATGCCCTGGTCGGCGCGGACCATGCGGCGCGTGCCAGAAAAGCTCAGCCGGAGCGTCCCCGCTCGGCGGATGTGTCCAAGACGAGCGACACGGCGTCGGTCCAGTCGCTCGCGGCCACGACCGACACCGATACGCCGCGGCTGTCAGGAGAAAACGCCAAGACGCAGGTCCTCGGCGGCGAAAACTCCGGCCTACTTGCGGAATCGGCCTCCGCGGCCGCGTCGAAGGCGCCTCCACTTGAGCCAATCGCCGATCTTCCTCCCATCGACATGACCGAAGCCGCGTTCGCGCTGCGGCCCACTTTGTTTATCGGCATCGGCGGCACCGCGGGCCGTACGCTGCGGCGATTGCGGCGCCGACTTCGCGATCGATACGGTCCGGCCCGCGCGGTTCCCGCCATGCAGACGCTGCTATTGGACACCGATTCGAAAAACCTGTGCACAATAACCCCGGGCGATCGAGAATTGGCGCTTGGCGACGGCGAAACGATGGCGCTGCCGCTGCGTTTGGCGCGCGACTATACCGCCGATTCGCGCGGCATGATGCAATGGCTCAGCCGCCGCTGGCTGTACAACATCCCGCGCTCGCTCCAAACGGAAGGGCGCCGCCCGCTGGGCCGGCTGGCGCTTGTGGATCACGCGCCGCAAGTGATCGAGCGGCTGCGCGCGGCGCTGGCGTCGATCACCAGTCCCGAGGCACTGGCCGCTTCCTCCCAGGCAACCGGCGTCGCCTTTCGGGACGAAATGCCGCGCGTGTTCCTGGTGGCTTCCGTTTCAGGCGGCACGGGGGGCGGAATGGCGCTGGACCTGGCGTACATAGTCCGGCAGATTCTGGCCGATCTTGGATTCTCCGACGACGGCTTTTGCGGAATTCTGACGCACTCGACCGACCGCAATCCCACGGCCGCCGAACTGGCGACCGCCAATGCGTATGCGTTCCTGACCGAGCTGCACCACTTCGGCGGTTTTGGCTACTCGCCGGGCGTGCCCGCTTGTGGACTGCCGCCGTCCAAGAGCACCGCTGGAGCCTTTCCCCACACCTACTTCGTGCACCTCGGCCACGATTTGAACGACCGGGAATTCGAAGCTGCCACCGACGTTTTGGCGAGTTACTTGTATCTCAACTCGGCCACTCCGGCCGCGGCGGTGTTCGAAAAATGTCGGGCGCTCGCGCCCGCCGATACCAATCGAACGCCGCTCCGCAGCTTTTCGCTGGCCACGATCGGCAGCATGCACACTTCGCTGCCCGCGCAAGTTGCGGAATTCCTCGGCCGCCAGATCGTGGACCGTTGGCGCGGCGCCGGCAAAGGCCGGCACGAACCCGCCGCCAGATCCTCCCTCGTCGAAATCGCGATGCAGCGAACCGCCGTTTCGAGCTCCGCCACGTCGACCGAGATGGCGCTGGTTGCCGCCGGGCACGCCGCCGGGCTCGAACTATCCATCGCCGAACTGCGCGAGCAGGTCGCCCTGCTCGTGGAAAAAGAGTTGGGTGGGGACGCCGACGCGGTCTTTGAACGACTCCGCGCGATGGTCGACCAGCAGTCCACGCCCGGCAAGCCGGCACGCACGCTCCTGTTGCTGAATGCCATTCGCCGGCTGTTCGATCCGGCGGCGGTCTCCGAGGAGGTGCAACGGCAGCCGCCGGCGGTCGAATTGCAGGCGGCGCTTGCGCGGGCTCTCAAGCCGATCGCGACCCCAAAAGGCCGGACCATCGCCGAGTGGATTCTGGAATTCGTCAACAACCCCGCCGCGCGGGTCGCCGGGGCCTTGCAAGCCAGGGAATGGTACGCCGGCCATCTGCGCGATTTGGAAGCCGCCTGCTGGGATCTGCTCAAAGACGTGCAGCACAATCTGCGGGCGCTCGAGCAGACGCTCGTCGAGACCGAGAAAGCCGCGCGGGCGCGCGGCCGCATGTTTGGCGCCAGCCGCGCCGCGAAGAAGCACAACGCCAGCGTCGACGGCGTGCTGCTGTTGATCGTGGGGCTGCGGATTCAGGAATTCGCGTTACAGGGGGTCTATCAGCTCGTGCGAATGATTGCCGCCGGCGTTGCCGCGGCCGGTGATCAACTCAAGGACCAGCAGCGCGAACTGGGCCAATGGTCGCAGCAGTTCGAGGGCCAGCCGCCGTGGGAGGATCTCGACAACGGGCCGCCGTCCGCCGGCTCGATCGACGACGTCGGCGCGGCGGTGGCCAGGCACCTTCGTGAACGGCTGCCCGATATGGTCCACCAGGTCGACGCGCGATTCCAAGCCGGCTTTCTCGAGCCAAACGGCGGATTGCGCAACGTGTGCGAAAAAGCCGACGCCCTGCGGGCAAGCGCCTTGGAGGCCTTGCGGGCCGAAGCGCGGGCCGAAGTTCTGGCTGCCTTGAAACAGATCGCGATCGACGAGGCCCTGCTGGGATCGGCCACGACCGCGGAGGATCGCAACCACACTCTGCGCGCGTGCCTGGACGCGGTCAAGGCAAAATTCACCGACTGCGGCGGCGCCCAACGCCTGTTGACCATCCTGCCTGCCAGTTGCGCCAGCTCGGCGCTGCGGGATTCGATGACCCAACAGTTCACTCCGCCCGCCACGATCATCACCGACACGGATTCCGACCTGGTGTTCTGCAATGAACAGCAACAGCTCTCGCTGGCCCACGTTGCAGCCCGGCTGATCGACGGCCGCAGCAACATCATTCAAATTGCCGGCCGGCTCCACACGCGCGTCGACGTCCCTTGGTCTGAACTCCCGCAGCACGCCAATCTTCCACAAGCAGATTCGAGGGGCGCCAGAACGGGTCGCCAGACCTAAAGACTCGCATTCCGCCAGGATCGCGCTCGTTGGCCATGGTTGAGCACCTGCGTTGGTCCGGCCAGCTACTGTTCCCCTCATGGCGGGAAGCAAGCATCCTGTTTGGAGATCTACCTTGGGTCAGCAAATCGCCCGCATGAGCGACGGCGGCAAAAGCCGTCAGTCTTACGCTACCGGCGTCGTTTGAAGACTCGGCAAGACCGGTAAAACAGGATTCAAGTGTAGATCGGGAAAAGCCCGATACGCCCATTGTGACCCTGTGTAGATCGCTTGCCCGAATCGTCAAACCGCGATTCGTGCGCGCGCGTCACAGCCAGCCCAATCGGAAAAGTTACTGCGCGCTTCCGCTGCCTCTTGACCGATTGAGCCGCCCGCACAAGTCCCTTCCTGATTCATTCCCAGCCTTAGCCTTCGACGGACCGGCCGTTTGATTGCAATGCGCGGCGGCGTAGTGGTTTTTCGTCCCTGCAATCGGCAAGAATCGCCCGACGTTCCCATTACCGCGAGAGACGAGCCGTCGCACCAACCCTCAAAGCGACCGCGCCACGGGCGGACATAAGAAGGATGACAAATCGGAGCTGGCAGGAGACCTAGGAAATTTGCGGGCTGTTTGTCGGTTGCTGTGACTGGAGATTGGGTAGGGAAGCCCAGATGGACACAAACCGGTTTTTGAGCGGGATCTTATGGATCCTTTGCGTGATCGCCGTCTCGTTCCCGGCGACTGCATGGGCCCAGGACGATTACGGGCCAAAATCACCGGACCAGCCGCCCCCGGCAGCCGCGGGTCTTGGCGGCGGTCTGACGGCCGACATGAAACTTGAGGATCTTGTCCGCCAGGACGTCGTCGTTCCGGCGCTCAGCCAGGTTGTCGAGACGGTGGATCGCCAGGTGAGCACCGTGGGGCGCACGCCGGCCGCGGTGTTCGTGATTACGCCGGAGATGATCAAGCGCAGCGGCGCGCGCTATATTCCCGAAGTGCTGCGCATGGCACCCGGCATCTCGGTGGCCAAGATCGATTCCAGCACGTGGGCCATCACCGCGCGTGGGTTCCAAGGCCGATTCGCCAACAAGCTACTGGTGCAAATCGATGGTCGCGTGGTTTACTCGCCGGTGATGTTCGGCGGCGTCTATTGGGACGTGCAAGATCTCCCCCTTCAGGACGTCGAGCGGATCGAAGTGATCCGCGGCCCCGGCACGACAGCCTGGGGTTCCAACGCGGTCAATGGGGTGATCAACATTCTCACCAAGAAGTCCAGCGATACGCAGGGCGCCCTGATCCAGTCGGGAGGCGGCAACCAGGAGCAAGACTTCAACACCGTGCGATACGGCGGTCAATCCGGCGACCTGTCCTGGCGAGCATACGGCAAGCAGTTCGATCGCAACAAGGGCTGGAGCCCTCGCGACATCCAGGATCAATGGCGGCAGCAGCGCGGCGGGTTCCGCGCCGATTGGACGCCGAGCGACGAGGACACCGTCACTCTGCAAGGAGACATTTACAACGGATACGAGGGGTTGCAGTTTACCAATACGATTCGATTCCCCCCGGGCAGGGCGCGCATCGACGACGAGGAGCACGTCAGCGGCGGCGACATCTTGTTTCGCTTCGATCGCGTTTTGGACGAAGATACAAGCTGGCAGTTTCTAGCTTACTACGACAAAATGCGGAGAAATATGTCGGCTTTTGCCTTCACACAAGATACGTATAACCTCGACATTCAATATCAATTCAGCCCGCACGAATTCCACCAATTCATTACCGGCGCGAACTATCGACGCGTCCAGGATTTCACCACGGGCGGGTTTTCATTCTCGCTGACTCCGCCCTCCTTCGCCACCCAGTGGGCCAGCGTGTTTGCCCAGGACACCATGACCCTGGTCGACGATTATTTGTATTTCACGCTGGGCGTCCGGCTGGAATACAACACGTTCGGAAAATTCCAACCGGAGCCGACCGCGAGGCTGCTGATATTGCCGAGCCAGCGCGAGTCCGCCTGGATTGCCGTGTCGCGCGCGGCGCGAATGCCAACGCGATTCGAGACCGGAGTCAACGAACGCATCTTCGCCGGCGGCATCTCCTTCTTCGACGTTGTGGGCAACCCGAACCAGATTGCTGAAGACCTGGTGGCCTATGAAATCGGCTACCGGGCCGCGCCCACCGACTATTTTTCCTGGGACATTGCCGCGTATATCAATGACTATCACAATCTGCAAGGCTTCGGCAATCCGGGTACTCCGTTCCTGCTGCTGCCCCCGCCCAACGTCGTCATTCTCATTCCCGTGCCGTTTGCCAACAATACTCGGGCCCTGAGCTACGGCGCCGAGTTGACCGCCACCTATCAGCTCACCGAATCCTGGCAGCTCAATGGGTCGTACAGCGTGTTCGAGGTGACGGCCCAGACTTCCGAGATTTTTGACATTACGGTACCCATCATCGAGGGCGGCACTCCGCACAATCAGGTCTACCTCCGTTCGTCGTGGGACTTATCGGACAACTGGCAGTTTGACCTCATCGGGCGCTACGTAGACCGGGTTACGGCGCTTGAGATTCCCAAGTACATCGAAATGGACGCCGTGCTTTCCTGGCAAGCCACCCCGACCATGGAGTTCAGTCTCGTCGGCCAGAACCTGCTGAATCCCCACCACCTGGAATACGTAGATTGGCAATTGGGCATGGAGGAGACCGAAGTCGTCCGCGGCGTGTACGGAATGTTCTCCTGGACCTATTAACTCGATTCCGACCGACATCCTGATGGTGACCAACCGTCGGCGCCGCGAGACCGGCCGGGCGGCCCAAACCAAATAGTGCGACGCGAGCACCTTGTTGTGATCAGACTACTTGCGCCAAATCGCCGCTCGAAGATTCGTCTTCGAGCGCTCACAAATCGCGGGTCGCAGTGCGCGCGGCGATGTTTTGGCGCGTGGTTGGTGGGTTGCTGTCTGGTCTTGGGCCTGTCGCAGCCGGGTTTCGCGCAATCGGGGGACGAGGCCGTCATCAACCGCGAGTACCCGCTGAAAGCTCTCTTCCTCTACAACTTCGGCAGCTATGTCGAATGGCCGCCCACGGCCTTTGCCGGCGACTCACAACCGTTCGTCATCGGCTTTGTGGGCTCCTCCCCCGTGGAGAGTACGCTGCGCGAAATCGCCGCCACGAAGAAAATCAACGGACGGACGATCACCGTCGAGCGTTTTGCCTTCGCCGACGCGGTGAAGCCGTGTCAGATTCTGTTCATCGCCCGCGACGTCAGCCTGCAAAACCAAGAGCAGGCAGTCGACCAGTTGCGGCATCAAGACGTGCTGATCGTGGGCGAATCACAGGGTTTCGCGCAGCGCGGCGCCGTGGTGAACTTTTTCATCGAGGCCAACAGAATTCGCTTCGAGATCAACGTCGATGCCGCGGCGCAGCACCATTTGAGGATCAGTTCAAAACTCCTGGCGTTGGCCAAAATCGTAGAGTCGACCGACGCCGCCAGCCGGTAATTCGGGAAAACCGCATGAGATCCTACAAAGACCTGGCGATCAATACGAAGCTCACTTTGCTCGTGCTCCTGGCCGGAAGCGTGGCATTGCTGCTCTCGTGCATCGCCTTCGTGACCAACGACGTCCGCATGGCGCGCTCGTCGATGATTCGGCAAATGTCGATCTTGGCCGAGGTGCTCGGATCGAACAGCACCGCGGCCTTGAGCTTCGACGACGCAAAGACGGCCAGCGAACTATTGATGTCGCTCGAAAAACAGCCGGCCGTCGAGCTGGCCTGCATTTATGACGGCTCCGGACATGTTTTTGCCGCCTACTATCACGGCAATCAGACTCCGAAGGTGCCTCCCGCGCCCGCGCAGGCCGGTCATGAATTCACGGGCGGCTATCTGGACGTTTCGCGAGAGATCACCCACGACGGCCGCAAGATCGGCACCATCTACCTGCACACCAGCATGCAGGAGCTCTACGACCAGATCTTCTGGTACGTCAACATCGTGGCGGTGGTGATGATCGTGTCGCTGGCCGCCTCGATTCTGCTGTCGTCGCGCGTGCAGCGCGCGATTTCAGCGCCCATTCTCAAGCTGGCCAAGACCGCCGAACAGATCTCGACCGAAAACAACTACGCGATTCGCGTGTCGAAAATCGCCGACGACGAGCTGGGAACCTTGTACGACCAGTTCAACGCGATGCTCGACCAGATTCAGCAGCGCGACGCGGCCATCCAGCAGGCCAACGACCAACTGGAAATCAAGGTCAAAAGGCGGACAAGTGAACTTTCGCAAGCCAACGAAGAGCTCACCCGCGAGGTTTCGGAGCGCCTGCGGGCCGAGCAAGAGCTCGAGGCCGCCCAGCAGCAACTCATGGCTTCCGCCAGGCGCGCCGGGATGGCTGAAATCGCCATCGGCGTGCTGCACAACGTCGGAAACGTGCTCAACAGCATCAACGTCTCGGCCACGCTGGCCACCGACCGGCTGCGGCAGTCGAAGGTGACCGATCTTACGCGAGCCACGAAACTCCTCGAGCAGCACGACGCCGACCTGGCGACCTTTTTCGCGTCGGATCCCAAGGGCAAGCAATTGCCCGCCTTCTTGAGCCTGCTCGCCACGCACCTGGTGGACGAGCGGGCCGACATTCTCAAGGAACTCGAGCTGCTGACGACGAAAGTCAATCACGTCAAAACCATCGTCTCCACGCAGCAATCGTATGCCGGCGTGGCGGGCGTGACCGAAACCGTCGACGTCGCCACCCTGCTGGACGACGCCATGAAGCTCAATTCGGCTTCTTTCGATCGTCACCACATCGCCGTGAGCCGGGAATACGAGGACATTCCCCGGGTCCGGCTCGACAAGCAGAAGTCGCTGCAAATCCTCGTCAATTTGATCAAGAACGCCAAGGACGCCTGCACGGAATGTCCGGACCTCAAGGAACGCAAACTCGTCCTGAAGGCCGGGCTCGCCAACGACAAGACCCTGCAAATTCACATCATCGATAACGGCGCGGGAATTCCCCCCGAAAACCTGACGCGAATTTTTTCGCACGGCTTCACGACCAAAACGACCGGACACGGCTTCGGTCTACATAGCAGCGCCAACGCCGCGCATGAGCTGGGTGGTTCGCTGGTCGCCTACAGCGACGGTCCCGGCCGAGGCGCTACGTTTGTCCTCGAGCTCCCGTATGAACCCGCGGAAGTTCTGACATGAATCATGACCATGCGCACCGCATTCTGGTCATCGACGACCAGGCGGCCATTCACGAAGACTATCGCAAAATCCTCGGCAGGCAATCCTCGCCGTCGTCCGCCGCCCTTGGCAAAGCGGCCGCCGAGCTGTTCGGCGACGGTCCCCGCTCCGTGATCGACTGGGAAGGCTTTGAGCTGGACTCTGCCTTCCAGGGAGAAGAAGGCCTGGAACTCGTGAAACGTTCGATCACCGAAAGGCGCCCTTATGCCGTGGCGTTCGTCGACATCCGCATGCCGCCCGGATGGGACGGCGTGGAAACCGTCCGCCACATTTGGGAGGTCGACCCGGAAATCCTGGTCGTGATCTGCTCGGCTTACTCCGATTATTCGTGGGATGAGATGGTCCGCGAATTGGGCCGCAACGACCGCTACCTGATCCTGAAAAAACCGTTTGACAACATCGAGGTCCGCCAGTGTGCCATGGCCCTCTCAGAGCGCTGGAGCATCTCGCGGACCGACGTGCTGACCGGCCTCTTGAACCGTCGGGCGTTCCGCAGCTACCTCGATCTTGAGTGGGGTCGTTCGACGCGGCACCAGCTTCCTCTCGCCTGCGCCATGGTCGACCTGGACGGCTTCAAACAGGTCAACGACACGCTCGGACACCATGCCGGCGACGCCGCGCTCAAGAACGTGGCCGGATGGCTGCAAACGAATTGCCGGGCCAGCGACTTCGTTTGCCGCTACGGCGGCGACGAGATCTGCGTGCTTCTGCCGCACACCAATGAGCGCGAAGCCGCGGCCTGGGCCGAGAACGCGCGACGCACCATCGAATCCATGTCAATCACCGTCGGAAATCGGACCGCCGCAATTACGGCCAGCATCGGCATCGCCGAGCGCCTCGCGGACGACGACTGCACCGAACGGCTGGTCGACCGCGCCGATCAGGCGCTGATTGCCGCGAAGGCGTTGGGCCGCAATCACGTCGTCGGGTTTTCGACGACGAACCGCTCGGGCGCGGCGCTCGACGAATTTCAAAAACACACCAGCGACGAGGTCAACCGGTCTCGGCTGATTCAAGCCGCGCAGGCCGTGGCCCAGTGCGCCACTCAACTGTCGCAATGCGCTTCCGGACGGGTGGACGACCCCGTGCTGGCGGTGCTGGCGGGCATTTCCAAATTGCAAGGGCTGGTCGACGAGATGTTGACCCCTTCGCACCACGGCCAGGTACCGCCCATCGTTGCCGACGCGCCCGATCTGCCCGCATTCCGTAGCCCGAGCCGCCCGATGGCGCCCCTCGACTGAAGAATCATGGAGGCCGCAATGGAGAATCACGAGAATCGTCGCGTGTTGATCATCGACGACAATGAATCGATCCATGCCGACTTTCGCAAAATCCTCGGCGCAAGCGCCCCGTTGACCACGGCGGTCGAGTCGGCCGCCGCCGCGCTGTTTGACGAACCGCCGGCTTCGCGGCCCGCCAACCTGGGCTTCGAAATCGACTCCGCCCATCAAGGGCAGGAGGGCCTGGCGCGCGTGCGACAAAGTCTCGAGGCCGAACGCCCGTATGCGTTGGCTTTCGTCGACGTCCGCATGCCGCCCGGTTGGAACGGAGTCGAAACCGTGCAGAGGATCTGGCAAGTTGACCGCAGGCTGCAGGTCGTCATTTGTACGGCCTATTCCGATTACTCGTGGAGCGAAACGATCGACGAGCTCGGCGAGACGGATCGCTTGCTGATTCTTAAAAAGCCGTTCGACAACATCGAAGTGCGGCAGCTCGCCTCGGCGCTGGTGGTGAAGTGGAACCTGGCTCAAAAGGCAAACCTCAACGTGCGAGCCCTGCAGGAAACGGTCAACGAGCAGACTCGCGCCATCCGCAGCGCCCATGACGAAACGGTCTTTCGCCTGGTCAGAGCGTCGCTGTGCCGCGACGAGGAGACCGGCTCGCACATCCGACGCACGGGATTGTGCAGCGAGCTGTTGGCGGCCGCCGCGGGCTGGTCACCCGAGCGCATCGAGCAACTGCGCCTCGCGGCGCCCATGCACGACGTCGGCAAGATCGGCATTCCCGACGCCATCCTGCTCAAGCAAGGCGAGCTCACCACCAAAGAGCTCATTATCATGCGTGCCCATACCGTGCTCGGCGCCAACATGCTCTCCGGATCCCAGTCGCCCGTCTTTCAGATGGCGCAGGACATCGCCATGTACCATCATGAACGCTGGGACGGGAAGGGCTACCCGTCCGGTCTGGCGGGAGACGAGATTCCGGAGGCGGCCCGCATTGTCGCCATCGTCGACGTTTACGACGCGCTGACTCACGATCGCGTGTACCGCAAGGAACTTCCGGAAGCGGACGTCATCCAGGTGATGCGGGATGGCCGCGGCACGCATTTCGACCCGCGCTTGCTCGAAATCTTCATGTCGCTGCTTCCGGAGATGCATGCCATTGCCCTGGCCGCGCCCGACAACGAAGAAATGGTCGACCGCGAGCTCAGCCGGTATGGCTTCGTCGGCCTCTTCGACCAGCGATAGTCGTCCGCTCGTGGTCAGCGGCATCTTCCGAGTGCCTGACCCAATCGAGCCCGCCGGACCTGGACCCCGCTTCCCTGGCGGTCCCCAAGCGGGTGGAGTTCGACTACAACGCCGCCGGGCAGCCGACCGCCATCGATCGCTATAATGAATACGATGGCCTGGAGGTGGTCGCCGGGACCCTCGTCGCCGGCACGACGTACGACTACGACCTGGCGGGCCGCTTGAAGGAATTGGTCAACACGCCCGACGTGGCCGCCGCCGTGACGCATAGCTGCAACCAGTGGGACTACCGCAATCGCCTGGTCTCGGTTGCCTTCGACGGCCCCTACGCGAGTTCCGACTTCACCATCACCTTCGAGTACGACGTGTTCAATCGGCGCACGAGCCGCGTCCCAGAGTACGACGCCCCCCCGTCCTATGTCTTTGACAACGCCCCGCAGTATTACATCTACGACGGGGACAACGTGGTGATCGACTTTGGCGACGTGGACGGGCCAAGCACCACGCCTTCGCTTGGTGTGGCGCGCAAGTATCTGTTCGGCCCGGCGGTGGACCAGGTGCTGGCGGTGGAGGGCATGACGCAACAGATATACGCGGCCGACCGCGTGCTATGGCTGCTCGGCGACCACCAGAACACGACTCGCGATATCGTCGACAACGCGGGCGCCCTTGAGGGGCGCACAAGGGGGCGCACAAGGGGGACATTCTACTTTATTGAAAAAGTAGAATGTCCCCCTTTCTTCCCCCTTTCTTCCCCCAAATTCGGTTGCACAGGATGCGTCCTAACGCGATCCGACGGGGTGGTCCGATACTTTGATCGGCCGGCGGTTATCGTATCACCTCATTCTCATCGGCTCCTCACGTCGATTTGCGGACGATTATCCTGGGTGAAATGCCTCTACAGGGGGCTTGTTAAAGTTCCCAGCCGCGTCAGATTAACGATGGCCTGATCCCTAGACGGTCAGTGAGAGTTACCTCGTGGTGGCGCGATGCGCAGGGCCGCTCAGGTCATGTGTCGTCCCTCAGTATCCCTTCCTGTGAATCTTTTCAAAGGAGCGCTAATGATGAAAAACGCGACAAGATTTCTGGCCGTAGGGGTCGTTGCACTGATTGTTGTTGGAACCTCGAACACTGTGCATGCCACCGCGATTTTTCCGGGGTTCGACCTCTTTGCGACGTCAGCGTCCCCCCCGAATCCGTCAACGTTCGTGGACCTTACGGTCCAGAGCGGCGGCTTGGTGGGAATCGTGCCTCTGAAGGGGAACCCGTTTGGTCCCGCCAACACCGATACTATTGTCGAACGAAAGACAGGTAGTCCCCCTATCTTCAACCCCGGCGACTTTGCCGTGATCCCCATCGAGCTTGTGGCCCTTTCGCTAACGAGCGTTGCACCGATAAACATTGGGGGCACCTTTTACTCCATGGACGTTATCTCCGGGACCCTCATGGGAGAACCAGCAAATCCCCTAGGATCAATGACGGTTAGTCACAGCGTCCTAAATGGGGGCACTTTTGTCACCAACACTTTGCCAGTGAATTACAAAGCAACTTTCACGGACGTCGGGAACCCCCTCAACACGTTTAATGTACCTGGCAGCGTTTTGTTTCAGAATACAAATGGCGTCTGGTCGCACTCAGCTGGGCCGATGGACCAACATGGTGGTCCGTATTCGGCCGGGCAGTTCTATGCGGGTATCGACCCGCACACCGGTGAAAAGGTTATAATGGCCCACGTGACACCGGACGAAGCGCATTATACCGACCCATCGTGTCCCGAGCCGACCACGTTCGCCCTTCTTGGCAGCGGTCTGCTGGGCCTGGGGTTCTGCGTCTGGCGTCGTCGCCGGGCCTAACGCTCTGCGGTCGTGAAATACGCAACCCCACAAGCCCCGCCCGGCCCACTGGTCTGGCGGGACTTTTTCTCGTGGAAAAGGGGACATCACGGCTCTGTAGAAAACCTGGAGGATGACAAGAATCATCGC
>JBBDNV010000196.1:0-10246 GCA_040877415.1 Pirellulales bacterium | reverse complement strand
CTCTAAAGGCCTCCGTGCTGCGAATCTTCCCTGATTCGCCAAGTCCGGCAACTCCGCCGGTAGCCACAATCTATGCCAAGTTCGCTCTTCGAGCAAGATCAGTGGCGAGTTACTACGGTCGTCGCCGGAGGACGTACTTACTAGCCCGAAGCGCCAGCGAGAAGTGCGAGTCGGGGGCGAGTTTCCCTCGCTGGCGCTTCGGGCTAGTGTGAACGAGCCGATAGCACTTCCATAATGCTGCGGCGCTCAATGCTTCGCGCCGGGAAGCAGGCGGAAGGCGGAGGCGGAACTGTCGGCCAACGGCGGCAGCCTTTCCAACACTCCGGCGGCGACCAACTCGTCGAACACGCGCGGCTCGAGAAAACCGGTGATGCCGTAGTTGCCCCTCGAGCGATAGCGGTCGATTTCCGACCAGGCGACGTAAACGTGCGAGATGCCGCGCTCGTCGAGCGCCGCGCGAACTTCCTGGGGCGTGCGCCCCCGGGCGAGCTGCTCGAAGATCGAATCGTCGAACACGGTGTTGTACGTCGTCGGCACTTCCAAATCGAACGGTTGGGCGTCGCCCACCAACAACAGGCCCCTAACGTCGTCGGCGCGCCGGTTGAAATACAAATGCCAAGGATCGACGCGCGCCGGATCGACGCGGAGGGCACTCAAGTTCGCCAGGTAGCGATTGTCGGCGACCGGGCCGCCGGCCATCACCAGAAAGTCGAACGCCAGGCCGATCGCCAAAAAAGCGGCCAGCGAGCGTCGCCACCACGTCGCCGCGGTCCACGTTGCCCCGAGACCGGCAAGCAGCGCGGCCAGCGGCATCGCGGGAACCAGGAATCGATCGATGCGATGCGTCAGCAGCCACCAGGCGGCAAACACGAAGACCAAATACCCGCCAACGAGCCAGGCCAGACGCCCGCGCAACCGCGGCAGGAAGGCCAACACGGCCAGCGGCACCACGAGCGGGCTGATCCAATCGCTGGCCAGCGTCGCGTCCCACGCGCGGCGCGCCAGATCCTGCGGATCGAAGTTGGGCGGCTGATGAGCTCGCTGCCATTGCTCGTTTTTTTCGGCGGTGCGCGTCGCGCCGTCGAAGAGGCCGTAGAGCAACGGGTACGTCGGATTGCCGGTCAAAGCCGCATTCTTGACGAACCACGGTGCGCAGCCGAATGCCGTGGCGAGCAAAAACACGGCTAGCGGCGTCGCAATCCAAGCGGCCAGGCCAGTGCGCGCGTCGCGCAGGGCATGGGACGAGACGGCTTGATAAAGGACGTACATCGCCAGCGGCAGCACCGAGTAGACCACGGCCGGATACTTGGTCGACACGGCAGCGCCGGACAGAAAGCCCGACATCGCCAAAAGCCCCCACGTCGTTCTATCGACGCATTGTCGAGTGCCTGTGCCACTCGTGGCTTGTCCAGCAGTGTTGTCCTTGAGATGGCACTTCCAAATCAGCGCGCCGTAAAACGCCGCGAACAGGTAGAACGCAAAGACGCCCTCGACGAGACCGACTGTCGAAACGAGCGCCACCCAGGGAATGGAGATGTACACCAAAGCGGCCACGATGCCCGCCGCGGGCGACGCGAAACGCAGACAGGCCGCGTAAAGGGCCAGCGCCCCGAGAGGAGCGAACAGCGCGATCAGCGTTTTGCCCACCAGGGCGCCAGAGAACCAATCATCGAGCGCGACCATCGCCGGCAAGCCGAGCAATTCGGCGCCCAGCGGCATGTTGGCGTACACGTTGTGCGCGAGAAACGTGATCCGCCCGGCCTGGTAAAACTCCTTGGGTGCTTGCAGGTGGTATTCGCGCACGTCGAAATCGACCGGCGGCAGCATGGCGGAAAGCACAATCGCCGCGACGAACGGAGCCGCCAGCCACAACCAGCGACGGCCCAGCGGCCAATCGCCGGCCGCCGCGCCGCCATTTGGTTTTTCCCCGCTTGGGGCCGTTCCGGATGCGCATCCGGCGCGCCAGTAAACCAGCCCCGCCGTGGCGAGCGCCACCAGCCCGAGTGCCAAGAACGCTTCGAGACGCAGCCATCCGCCGAGCCCCAGCACGAGGGTTGCCAGCGAGACCAGGTTTAATCCGGCCCCGAGGGAAAAGAGCGACATTTCCAGCCGGGAAAGGGCCCGGTCGACGCGCAGCAAACGCAGACAAGTCCAACCGGCGGCCATCGCCACCGAGAGTATGGCGGCGGTCACGCCCAGAATGACGCCGCGCTTTGCGAGCGATTCCCAACCGGCGCCGGCCAGCCACTGGCGAACCATGTCGTCGGGCCGCAAGAGGGCCGCGAACAAGTAATCGAGCCGCGACATTTCCGCCGCCCCGCCGGCCAGCGGATCGCGAAAGAACGCGACCAGATAGATGGCCAGCCATGCCCAAATGAAGATCGCGGCCGCGGCGCCGCCGGCCGCCGTGTTGACTGTTGCGTGCGGATGGTCAGAACGGTAATGCGGGGGCTTGGCCACTTTCCGAATGAGACCCCAGACAGGCTGATTGCGCCAAAAAATACGCCGGTTTCCGGCCACGAGCACGCGGTTTGGAAGCTACGTTTGGGTAGCTGGACTCTCCGGCGAATCTATTCTATCGTACCAGCCGGCCGGCGCTGGTGTCTCCAACCCTCCTTCCGGAAAACTCATCCCGTCTCATGGCTTCCGCAGGCAAACTCCAGGGAATTTTCACCCCCAACATCGTGCCACTCGATGCGCGCGGCGAAATCAACGAGCCGGAGCTTAGACGGTATACCGATTGGCTGATCGAGCGGGGCGTTCACGGGCTGTATCCCAACGGCTCGACCGGCGAGTTCACCCGCTTCACGCCCGAGGAACGTAAACGGATCATTGCCATCATGGCCGATCAGAATCGCGGACGCGTGCCGATTCTGGCCGGAGCGGCCGAGGCCAACACCCGCGAAACGATCGGGGCCTGTGAATACTATTACTCGCTGGGCGTGCGGGCCGTCGCCATCGTGTCGCCGTTCTATTACAAGCTGAGCCCACAGGCGGTATACGCCTATTTCAAGGAAATCGGCGACCACACGCCCGTCGACGTGACGCTGTACAACATTCCGATGTTCGCCTCGCCGATCGACGTGCCCACGGTGCAAAGATTGAGCGAAGAGTGCGAGCGGATCGTGGCGATCAAGGATTCCTCCGGCGACCTGCCGCACATGATCCGCATGATCCAGGCCGTGCGCCCCAATCGGCCCGAGTTTGCGTTTCTCACCGGCTGGGACGCGGCCTTGATGCCGATGCTATTGATCGGCTGCGACGGCGGCACCAACGCCACCAGCGGCGTGGTGCCCGAGATCACGCGAAAACTGTACGACCTGACGATGGTCCGGCAGATCGACGAGGCCCGGGAGCTACAGTACAAGCTGGTGACGCTGTTCGACATGATGCTTTATTCGGCCGATTTTCCGGAAGGATTTCGCGCGGCCTTGAAGCTGCGCGGCATCGAGACGGGCGAAGGCCGCCAGCCTTACTCGCACGCTCAGCACTTGCAGATGGAAACGCTCAGCAATTCGCTGGCCTGCCTGTTGGCCGAAGAAGGTTTTGCCGACGAGCCGGTCGGCGGCTGCCCAGTGGGCGCGCAGAAGATCGACCCCGAGCAGGTCGGCCGGATCGTGCAGGGCGTGCTGGCGGAATTGAAAGAGCGCGGGCTGGCGTGAATCTGCGGCGAATGGTCATCGTCGCGCAAACATTAAGCCCAGGGAAGGCCTTCCCTGGGCTTTCGCGGCTAGTTGGTCTCGGATTGTGTTGCTCTGACAAGCGGAGACGGCGGCCCCAACCCGATGTCGGTCTACCCATCGTCGAGCTTGCCGCCGTCGTCCTTCAGGTTCTTGCCGACCGAATAGATCAGCCAGCCGTCGGCGGTCTTCTTCGCGATGAGCGGCTGGGCGTTGAACGGATCGGTCGTGGCTTCGGCGGGCAGGCCGAGATCGGAAAGTTTGGGCTCGTCCGTCTGGCCGGCTTGCTCGCGGCGCAGAATCGCGTTCAGGACGCGCAACGAGCGGAGCATTGCGCCGGTGCGGGCAGCGGCTACCGAAGTCACCTGCAGAGCCGGCGAAAATGTCTTCTTGGTGAGCACTCCCGAGCGATCGACAATCGCCTGGATGCGCGCCTGCGCTTGTTCGTCGGAATAGGGAAGCGGCGCATTCTGAATTGCCGCTTCGAGCAGTTCCAGGTAGCTCGCTTGATCGTTCTTGCCCCACGGCAATTTCAAATATCCCGTGAGCCTGAATTCGCCGAACTGGTCAATGCCGAAGGCCCGCTCGGTTCGCAGGGCTTCCTGCCAGGCGGCGGCGAGATCATGGCGGGCCAACTCCGCCTCCAGCGCATCGTAGGCGGCGGGGGGCAGCGGACCCGACCGCAGCACGTTGTCGGCCGCCCTAAACGCAACTCCACGAACCGCCAGGCTGACGAGAAAGCTGATGAGCATCGGCCGGTGTTCCAGGTGACGAATGAGACGGAACATCGTCATGCAGGTTTGAAATGCCTCGTCTCTTTTGCCCTCCATTTGCAGCATGACCACCCGATAATTCAGCACGCGAATCGGCTGCCGACAACTCGATGAACTGCCGCACGTCCTGTCCAAAAACTCCCGGGGTCCTTTCGAGTAATCCAATTGCGGGTCGTAGTCGGGACACTCGGCAGCCTTTTCCAAGAGCGGCACGGCATTGGGATTCGCCGCGAACGCCGATTGCAACGCCTTCTGGACGGCCGGAGTGGCGCGATAGTGATTGTGAAAACGCTCTTGTTCCTCTTGCGGCGCCGCATCGATGGCGTCCCCGACCTGCTTTTCGATCGCCTCCAAATCATCCGCCGCCCGGCGCAGAAACGTTGCCGCATTGGTTTCCGGAGGAATCGGCTTGCGGGCCAGGTCCGATAGCGAAAGCGGCTGGCCGGCGGCGCGTAACTCGGCCAGCTTCTTTTCGAGCCGGCCGTTGGCCTGGGCATTGGCCACCGCCAGCCAAATGAGCGAGACGCCGACGACCCCCAACAGACCCAGGGCGGCGAATTTCAAAGTGCGCCAGAATATTCTCATGGCAGATCCGATTTTCGTGCAGGTCAATTCTTCAAGGCGTCGTTCGCATCGTCCGCCAGCGGGTGATTCAGACTCGGCGGACGCAACCGCGCGGACACCAGACGGTCGACCAGCATCTCGGCCGTCCGACGGTCGGTGATCGACGCCACGGCATCGACCAAATCCTGCCGGCCGGCGGCAACGGGCGGCGTTGGGTAAGCTCGTTCTTGCCAACGCCCATCGGCGCGCCATTGCAAGACATTCCAGCCCACGCCGACCGCCAGACACGCCGCCACGCTCAGCTCCATCGCGCGCTCCCAGCGCGGTTTTTTTCGGCGGGTCAATTCGTGCTCCACGGCGGCCAGCACTCGCGGGCGCAGTTCGGGCGGCGCCGGTGGCGCCACGAGCTCGTCAAATATCTCGGGTAAGTCGTCAGTCATGGCATTTTCTCGTCAGCCAGTCGCGCAGACGCGCAATCGCCGTGCGATAACGCGTGGCCACCGTGCCGGGCGGCAGGGCGGTGATCTCGGCAATCTCTCGCAGGGTCAGGCCGGCGTAGGCTTTCAATTCCACGATTTCACGTTGTTCGGAGGGCAACCTCGAAAGGGCCAACGCTACCAGTTCGGATGCATCGCCGGCGGCCGCATTGTCTGGGCCATCGTCGAGGGGTCTCGCCGCCAATGCCTGGGCTTCACGCGCTTCCCGTTTCTGCAATCGGGCCGCCTCGTTTCGAGCCACCGTGAACACGTAGGCGGTCAGGTTTTCCACTTTGGCCAGTTTCTTTCGCGATCGTGCCAGCCGCACAAAGGTTTCCTGCACGACGTCGTCGGCGTCGGCTGGCGAACCTGTGTGCATGGAAAGGTAATGGTGCAGGCGGAGAGCGCAAGCGTCGTAAAGCTCGGCGAACGCCGCCGGATCGCCCCGCGCCAACCGGTCGGCTAGATCGGCCATTCCCTCTCCACCAGATGCGTCTACAGGAATGACCGCCGGCGACGGCGAATTTATTGGCAAAAATGTGGCGCGGGGCGGATTTTGCCGCGGAGCGGCAGACGGAGAGCAAGCCGGGCGTATGTTTTGGTAGACTTTGCTTTGCATCCGGATCGCCAATAAGGAGTTGCTGTTGCATTCCATGGTAACAGAAAGCACCGAGCCTTTGGCCCTGGCACTGTTGGAGATCGGCAACTTGGCGCCGGCCATGCTGGTGGCCGATCGGTGTGCCAAGTCGGCTGGCGTGCGAATCCTGGGCATTGAAAGCGCCGACAGCGCGGCCCAGTGCATCAAGCTGGTGGGCTCGCCGGGCGACGTGCGCGAGGCGGGCGAAGCGGGCTTGGCGCTCGCGCGGCAAATGGGCGCAAGCGCCGAACTGGTCGTGATGGCGGCCCCCGTCGAGGAAACGCAACGACTCGCCGCGCAGCCGCCCGTTTTCAATCCGCTTTTGGAAATCTACGATTCGAGAGTCCCGCGAGAACAACCCATGAACACTTCCGACGCCATCGGTCTGTTGGAAACGCAAGGCCTCGTGGCCGCGCTACATGCCACCGACGAAATGCTCAAAGGGGCCGCCGTTAAGCTGGTGGGCAAAGAAAAGATCGGCGCCGCCTACGTCACGATCATCGTTCGGGGCGACGTGGCGGCCGTGCAGGCGGCCATTCAAAACGGCAGGCAAGCCGTCGAGCGCTTGGGCGGCAAGCTGATCATGGCCGACGTGATCGCCCGGCCGCACCCCGAACTGGCGGCGCTGCTGCCGAAGTAATCTGCCCGCGGCATGGTCATCGTGGCGCAATACTAAAGCCCAGGGAAGGCCTTCCCTGGGCTTTCGCGCGATCAACGAATGTGCCGGTGGGTGGCGTTTTACGGCGTGATGGCTCGCAAGACGTTGCGGACCGGCTGGCCCCTCACGTACACCTTCGGGCTCACGATGTATGGCGAATTGTAGTACGTGGTGGTGGGTGCCGGTGCGTAGTACGTCGTCACGGGGACGCTCGTCGAATAATAGGCGGTGGCCGGGACGCTCGTGGCGTAGTACGTCGTCGTGGGCGCGTAATACGTTGTCACGGGGACGCTCGTCGAATAATAGGTGGTGGCCGGGACGCTTCTGCCATAGTACGTCGTCGTGTGCGCGTAATACGTGGTCACGGGGACGCTCGTCGAATAATACGTGGTGACCGGAACGCTCGCGGCATAGTAGGTCGTGGTGGGCGCGTAGTACGTCGTCACCGGCACACTCGACGGATAGTAGGTGACGACGGTTTGAGCCCCGGCACGCGTGGCGATTCCCAAAACGACAACCGTCAGAACCGCAATGAAACTTCGCATGGCTTAACCCTCCTTATTAAGCCCCAATCCTATAACAGCCGCGCATCCGTTTGCAATGATTTGCGCGGATCGATCTCGTCGCGACGTGCTGGCGTCGAGAGCGATCGGATGCGATCGGCATCCTCGGCCATGAATGCTGCAAGGATTCTGGACGCGAAGCGGCCCGGGGAAACTTACCTGCCTTTTGCAGTTTCCCCAGGCACGACGGCGAACAGCGAAACGTCGGCCGCACGTGCCGCGGCGGCACATGCGGGCTTTCGGGCTACGCCGCAAGCGGCGGCCAGTACGCCGTCTGAGAAGCCGCCACCAGGAGCCGACTACCAGGAGTAGAAACTGTTGCGATACCAGCGGCGGGCAGCCCGCGGCGGGACGTAATAACGGGCCGGATTATAGACCCTCACGCCAGGCGCGTAGTAAGGCGAGTAATACCGCGCCACCGGCAAGGGCGCGTAATAGGTCCTCGCCGGGACAGCGGGGGCATAGTACGTGGTGACCGGCACGGCTGGAGCCTCGTAAACGACTTCCGGGACGGACTCGTACACTACTTGACCCACGGCGGGCGCGGCTTGCGCCACGAGGCCCAGGGCGACAACGCAGGCGGCGTACTTCATGATCGATGGCTCCGATTGTTGCTGGATCACGTCGGGACTAGAGCATGTAAAGCGTAGCTTTCAATCGCCGCCTGGCAACCACGTTCCCCCGCCCAGCCCCGCGGTGCCCAACGGCAGCCCGTTAAACCCGGCAAAACCGGGGTCCTCCGCGCATCGAACCGTGGCAAAACGTCAACGGATGCCGCCGCCGGGCAACGTGACGGTAAAAGCGGCTCCCCGGCCGTTCGGGCTGTCGACGTCGACGCGTCCGCGGTGCATGGTGACGATCCGCCAACATTTCGACAGCCCCAGCCCCAGTCCGCGTCCCGCCTCGCGGCCGGAATAAAAGGGGTCAAAAACGTGGGGGCGCACTTCGGGGGGAATTCCGGGACCGTTGTCCGAGACGGTGATTTGCACCCGTCCGTCGGCGGGCTCGGCCAGGGCGATTTCGACGCGGCCGCCGGTCACGAGCGCTTCCAGCGCGTTGGCGCACAGCGAGCGCAAAGCCACCGCGATTTGCGTCTTGTCGGCGACGACCTCGACGGGTGAGCGCGGCGCGTGCAGCACCAATTCGGTCCGCTGCGCGGCCGCTTGCTCGCCGAGCTCGCCGTGAAGTTTTTTGAGCAGCTCCACGATGTCGAGCGGCTGGGGTTTCGGGCTGGGCGGCCGGGCGAACAGCATCATGTCGGCGATCATCTCGTGAGCCCGAAACGCCTGCGAGTTGATCGACGCCAGCATGCGCCTTCGCTCGGGATCGCGCTCGCCCTGCAACAACGTCTGCGCCCGGGCCGAAATGTTCGCGAGCGGGTTATTGATTTCGTGCCCGGCGCCGTAGGCCAGCTCTTTGAGCGATTCGAGCTTTTCGGCTTCCAACGTTTGCCCAAAACTCTCCTCCAGGTCTCTGAGGCGGCGAAGCTTTTCGACGAGATCGCGAAGAAGGCTCGGAGGCGCTTCGCAGAGCCAATCGTCGCGCACGCGGGCGACTGCGGCCGCATGGGCCGGTTGATCGAGGGTGAATCCGGCGGGGAGCGGCTCGCCGGGGCCGTCCGCTTCGGCCAGCTTCACGGCGAACCCGACGCAATCGGCCGACGAGGCGATCTTGCCGGGCGGTCCCGTGCCGACGTGGTCCAGTTGGCTGTGCAGCCACGGCGGCAATACATCTGCCGGGGGAATCTGAGCATCCCCACTGGCGGCCGCCAACCACTGCGGCGCCAAGTGCAATAGCCCGAGGAGATACGCGGCCCCGTCGTCCAATTTTTGCTGTCGCGCAATTTGGGCACCCCACGTCGCGGCGGCGAACGAACGGACTGCCAACGTGGCCCAAAGTTGGTTTTGGTCGCTGCGATTGATTGGGGCGGCATCGCCCTGTTTCGGCGACGCCGATGGATCGGATTCCGCCGGACGGCTCCACGGATCCATCGCGGTGGCCGACAACCAGTCGGCCAATGCGTCGACGGTTCGAAGCTCGGTTGCGCCGAGCCCGTGCGATCGGACGACGGCCCAGAGCGAGAGCGCCGCATCGCGCGCTAGCGCCTCGGCCAGCAACGCGCGATCGCCGCGAAAATCGCGGCCGGCGATGAGAGCGGCAGCCAAACGCCTGGCCGTACCGCCGCACAGGGGCAGCACGAGCGTGCCACGGGTTGTGACCACTTCAGGAAGCCGTTGCATGGGCCACCGCCCGTGAGTCCGCCGGCTCCGCTTGAGCGAGCTATCGCGACGTGACCGTTTCGATGTCCAACAGCGAACACATGCGTTCGACCAAGGTTTCCACCTCGAACGGCTTGTGCAGGAAATCGTTGGCTCCGGCGTTCTTGAGATCTTCGATCTTTTCTTCCTCGACCATGCCGGAGATGCAGATGATGCGGACGTCGTCCATCGTCTTGTCGTTGCGGACGCGCTGGCAGACTTCCTTGCCGTTGATGTCCGGGAGCATGACGTCCAGCACGATCAGGTCGGGGTGGTATTCTTTGACCATCATGCCGGCGTCGAAACCGTTGTTGACGGTGCGCACCTCGAATCGGCCGTCCTTTTCCAACACGTCGACGACCAATTCGACCAGCTCCTGATCGTCGTCAACAATCAGGACCTTGCGCTTGCCGCTCTCCAAGGCGTCGGTGGGAATGCCGTTGTCGCGCATAAACGCGTAGAGTTGTTCACGCGGGATGCGGCGGAAGCGGCTGCCTGGGACGCGGAAGCCTTTGAGTTGACCGGAATCGAAACAACGAATAATGGTTTGTTGACTGACCTTGCAAATTTTTGCAGCTTCGCCTGTGGTGAACACAGTTTTCATGTTTGCTAACCACCCCTCTCCCTAGCCGATGGT